>NZ_JAZDRH010000008.1:0-122140 GCF_047470865.1 Pseudomonas sp. F1_0610 | reverse complement strand
TTGGAACCACCTGATCCCATCCCGAACTCAGAAGTGAAACGATGTATCGCCGATGGTAGTGTGGGGTCTCCCCATGTGAGAGTAGGTCACCGTCAAGCGCCTAAAACAAAATCCCAGCTTAGCAATAAGCTGGGATTTTTTTATATCCGTAAAAAAATAAAGCTTAATCGCCTGTTTCGCTTTCAATAAAGACCTATAGGCTTACTATATAATCTAATAGATAAAATCAATCTTAATTTGATGTGAATCACATTCTATAAGTGATATTATTTCACTATTAATACTTGAGTATAATAATCAGATATTTTCATTCATCCGCAATGAATGCGTGCTTTTAGTGCCTGTGGGTAGACAGTACTTTGAGTCTGTGTCTTTGCCAAAGCTTTAGCCTTATCATGCAAGTAGATACCTTATTTACAGTTTCATGTTCTGGTTGCTCTGAGCACGAAATACACTTATTAAAACACCAAATTAAAATTTTACAGCGCAAAACGCGTTTAAATTGGGTTTATGCTGTCCCAACACGTAGCTCAACAGCAGATTTGAAAATTCAACGTAAAGCAGGTCAAGAAATTGCCATTGCAACCTTTGGTTCTGGTGCTACGTTACAACGCTTTAAACTTGCTTGGCCGCTTCGTGTTCAGGGGTTTTTAGCCTTGCTTGAACGCTGTGAAAACAGTGTTTTGATGGAATTAGATGCTGTACCTTTAAATAAAGCTATTATTGAGCAACTTGATGCTATGAAAGGTGCTACCCAGTTCATTCACCAAGGCTCACTGGTCCGCTTTCTACCAGAGCAAGATTGCATTCAGAGCAATCTAGTTTCTTTTGAATTGCTTTTAGGCTTACTGAAAGAAAGTCCTAAACCATTAACAGCTGTTCCTAATACAGTCGTGATGGATGCTAGCTTACAAAGTTATCCAATGAGAAAAGTACTTTGGGCGTTAGCTTTAGAAACTAAGCTAGCGCCATCTAGTACTTGGTTTGAACCTAAGACTGAATTTCAAATTGAGGCTTGGCCGCTACTGAGTGAGTGGCGCACATCATCATCTATCATGCGTTTAGCTGCACTGTTTTCACGCCAGTTCTGTTCGCTTGATAAAGCACGTCGTTTTGCAGATGTGTCAGTAGAGCAAGTGGCTAGCTTTTTGCAGGCTTGTCATTGTGCGGGCATTGAAGTCAATAAACGTCTTGTTGAGCTAACGCCTAACGAAAGCTTACAAGCGCCCATAAGTGATGAAGAGAACAAAGGTTTTCTTGCACGTTTGCGTGATCGTTTAGGGCTTGGCTTTTCAAAAGTCTATACACGATGAAGATTTTGTTTATTGGCCCTATGGGGGCAGGAAAAACAACAGCTATTACGGCCTTAAGTGATATTCCTCCAATAGCGACAGAAGCGCAAAACTTTGACCAGCTAAGTGCTGCTAAAGCAACCACAACAGTAGCAATGGATTATGGTGAGTTACATCTTTCATCTGATGAGTTTGTAGCCTTATATGGTATTCCTGGCCAGGCACATTTCTCTTTTATGTGGGAAGTTTTGGCGCAGGGAGCACTAGGTGCTATTTTATTATTGAATCACTTAGAAGCTAATGCTTTGCAGCAGTTAGACCTGTACCTTGATGCCTTTCCTGAACTGGTAGCGTGTGGCGCTGTTGTTGTGGCAGTAGGGCATGCGCAAGCCTTCGGAGACGCAGTATTAGCACCTTATCAACGAGTATTAAGCCAAAGAGGCTTAGCTTTGCCTTTGTTTGTGACGGATGTGCGCTATCGTGAACAGGTGCAATTGCTAGTGGAATCTTTAATTGCCAATGCTGAAGTAACGCAATTCTTAGATGGGCATTTAGCGTTATGAGTAAGTCAGACATTTATTTATTGCAGCTTTGCAGCAGTAGCCTAGAGCAGCTTAAGTTAAAGGCTGAAGGCTTTTGCATTGGTGCCATAGCTTTAGCCGATGGTTTTCCCTTGGTCAATATCAGTTGTGATACCTTAGTGGAGCGTCGCGTTACTGCAATGTCGGCTGCTTTATTTGGTTTAAGCTCATCTATTGCAAAAGAATTTCAACTTAAAAATGTAAATAGTATTGTGGTGGAGTGTGAGCAGGGTTTGGTGGTGTGCCGGCAAATAAGAGGCCCAAAACGCAACTATATTTTATTTACATTATTTGATGATCGCATTAACTATGGAACAGCTATGTGGCATGTAAAAAATACAGAAGCTGCTATAAGTACAGCCTTAGCTCAGCCTGGTCCTGCTAAGGAGTAGGCATGAACGAACTTCATAACCACCTACAAGGACTTATTTCATTAAATGGGGCTATTGCGGCAGCAGTAGTTGATAGTGCAAGTGGTATGTTGCTTGGCAGCTTGGGTGAGCATATTGATATTGAAATTGCTGCAGCGGCTCATTGCGAAGTATTAAAAACACAGCGTAAAACGCTCAAGTTGTTAGGACAGCAGCAACAGATAGAAGATATGCTGATTACATTAAATAACCAATATCATCTCTTACGCCCTCTATCTGCCCATCCTGAGCTATTTGTTTACTATGTGCTGGAGCGTGAGCAAGCAAATTTAGCATTAGCACGTTTAAAGTTGCAGCGTACAGAACTGAAAATTAGGTTCTAAAAAAAGCCTAATGTATTTACATTAGGCTTTTGAGTTTAGCAAGTAAGGTTTGTTTTTCTTCGACGACGTTGTTGCATAAAGGCAACAAAGGCCAGTAAAGCTAGCCCAGGGATCCACATCCACTCTTTGCGGATACGCTCTACAGGCGCTAAGACTTCTAGAATCTCTTGATCCATATGTAGCCCTAAGTCCGCCGCAGGAGAGCCCCAAGCGGTATTGTCGACTAGTATTTTGCCATCTTCTTCAATTAACTCTAAACCTAAAGATTCAAGCTTTTCTTCTCCTGTTTCTCCTTGAGGTACAGGGATTAGTAGTGTCATTTGTTTTGGATCACCAACGTCATTTTCACCCATTACAGTCAAGCGTATGGTTTTACTTGAATCGCTATCAGCAAGGGCTTGAGTTAGCTGACTTGGTGGGTAGGATTCGTAAGGGTTAGCAATAAAGTCCATCCAAAAGCCAGGACGGAAAAGAGTAAAGGCAACCAGTAAAAGCAGTATGTTTTCATACCAGCGATTACGGGTGATGAACCAGCCTTGAGTACCTGCAGCAAAAATCAGCATGGCTAGAGTAGCTACAATGAAAATCAGAGCACCATGCCAAAAATCTACGTTAATCAATAACAGGTCAGTGTTAAAGATAAATAGGAATGGCAAAGCGGCAGTTCTTAAACTGTAGTAAAACGCTTGGACCCCAGTTTGAATTGGGCTTCCCTTTGAAACAGCAGCAGCGGCAAAGGAAGCGAGGCCTACAGGCGGTGTGACATCTGCCATGATACCGAAATAGAACACGAATAGATGCACAGCGATCAGTGGCACTATCAAGCCATTTTGCTGGCCTAAGGTTACGATGACAGGTACTAATAGAGTTGACACCACAATATAGTTAGCTGTGGTTGGTAGCCCCATGCCTAGAATTAAACTGAAAATAGCCGTCAGTACTAACATGAGCAATAAGTTGCCCATAGAAAGCAGCTCTACTAAATCAGCTAAAACTAACCCAACCCCAGTTTGTGATACAGCACCTACGATAATACCAGCCGTTGCAGTGGCTATGCCGATACCCACCATATTACGAGCACCAGCAATCATACCTTCACGCAAATCAACAAAGCCGTCTTTTAAACTACCGTGATCATGTGAGTTATCTTTGCGCATCCAATTGAGCAGTGGACGTTGGGTAATCAGAATAATTACCAACATCACTGTTCCCCAAAATGCAGACAGACCAGGAGATAGTCGCTCAATCATTAAGCACCAAACCAGTACTACAACAGGTAGGATAAAGTGCAGTCCTGAGAGTAAAACGTGGCGAGTATTAGGTAGTTTTTCTAAGGGTTTATCTGAGTCATCCATAGCTAATGCTGGATTGTTAGCTGCAATTTTTAGCAGGCCAAGATAAACAATAGCCAGAATAACGCCAGAACCTAGCAGCATATACTCACCTAACACTGGTTTTAACCAGCCTAGGCCGTAATACACAGCTAATGAGATACCTGAAATAAAAGCAACGCCAAACGCAAAGCCCATTAAACGACGCAAAATAGGTTTTGGGGCGCGCTGACCTATTGGCTGCATACCTAGTTTCATGGCTTCTAAATGCACAATATAGAGCAGTGCAATATAGGAAATGGTAGCAGGTAGGAAGGCGTGTTTAATGATTTCCACATAAGGAATACCTATGTATTCCACCATAAGGAAAGCAGCCGCGCCCATGACAGGAGGCATAATTTGCCCATTCACCGAGGAGGCAACCTCAACAGCCCCTGCTTTTTCAGCACTAAAGCCAACCCGTTTCATCATTGGGATAGTAAAGGTGCCTGTGGTTACCACATTAGCAATAGAGGAGCCAGAAATCATACCTGTAAGGGCAGAAGAGACTACAGCTGCTTTTGCAGGCCCACCGCGCATATGACCTAGCAGGCTAAATGCCAACTGAATAAAGTAATTACCTGCACCTGCGCGTTCTAATAGCGCACCAAAAAGTACAAATAGAAACACAAAGCTGGTGGAAACACCTAAAGCAATACCAAAAACGCCCTCTGTAGTAATCCATTGATGGTTAGCTAAGGCCGTTAAGCTAACACCACGGTGTTGCAACAAGTCCGGCATATAAGGTCCAAGGATGCTATAGGCCAAAAATATAAGCGCAATAATCGCTAAAGGCGGACCTAATACACGACGTGTTGCTTCCAGTAATAATGGAATGCCAATGCAGGCTGTAATTAAATCTTCGCGGGTTAAGCTACCCGGGCGTTGAGCTAAGTCTTGATAGAAAATAAACAAGTAGGCAGCTGTAGCGGCCGCAACAAAGCCTAGTGCTAGATCTATAATGGGAACGTAAGTACGAGGTGAGCGCTTGAATGCCGGATAGGTTAAAAACGCAAGAATTAACGCAAAAGTTAAATGAATAGCGCGAGCTTGAGTGTCATTAAATACACCAAACTTAAAGATAAAGGGGAGGGGCGATGCTATCCATAATTGAAAACATGACCAGAGTAATGCTAAACCAGCAATCATGTAAGCCATAGAGCCAGCTGGAAGACGAGCACCGCTATCTTGAGCAATGAGCTCTTCAACAGATAGTTGCTTTTCAGTCATATGAAACCTTGAATCTTAAATTAGAAGACCCGCGCTTGCGCGCGGGGTAATGCTTAGGGTAGGAACAGAGAATTACATCCAGCCACGTTCTTTATAGTAACGCACAGCACCTTCATGTAATGGTGCAGTTAGGCCAACGCTGATCATGTCTTTTTCTGTTAGATCATGGAAGGCAGGGTGCAATTTTTTGAAGCGATCAAAGTTATCAAACACAGATTTAACAACTTCATAAACAACATCTGGGCTTACTTTGGCGCTAGTAGTTAGTACAGCTTTACCACCAATAGAAGGCGTTGGGTTTTCGTTACCAGTGTAAACACCGCCTGGAATGTCAGCTTTGGTGAAATATGTTTTTTCAGCCAATAGTTTGTCGATGGCTGGACCTGTCACAGGTATAAGCACAGCATCTACAGTAGTTGTGGCTTCTTGAATAGCACCATTAGGATGGCCCACAAAGTAGGTCATGGCATCAATATTATTATCGCCTAGGGCGCTGGCTTGCTCTGCTGGTTTTAACTCAGCCGCTAGTGCAAAGTCAGATTTTTTCCAGCCTTTGACAGCCATAATTTCTTCTAATGTATCGCGCTGGCCTGAACCAGGGTTGCCCACGTTAACACGCTTACCTTTAAGATCGTCAAAGTTGGCAATATGTGCATCACGGCGCGCTAAAATAGTGAAAACTTCACTTTGTAGCGAGAATACAGCACGCTCATCTTCCATCGGACCTTCTTTATCAAAAGGAGGTAGCCCTTTCATTGCTTTGTATTGATGGTCTGACTGCATGATGCCGAAGTTGAACTCACCACTACGGATACCATTGACGTTGGCAACACCGCCACCGCTTGCAGGAGCGTTACATTTGATACCATGGCGTTTACTGTCACGGTTTACGAAGCGGCAAATAGATTGCCCAGCTACATAGTAAACCCCTGTTTGTCCACCAGTGCCGATTGTTACGAATTTGTCATCGGCTGCTTGTGCAGTATGAGCCATAGAAAAACTGGCTAAACCAGCAGTTAAAGCCCATGCTAGCGTTTTTCCTTTGATCATAAAAATCTCCTAAAAGAATCAGAGTGTAAATTCATGGATTTACAGAGCTATCAATAACAGCTTAACTAATCTTTTTGCAATACAATAGTAGTCATTAGGATAAAGCGCCAAGGCTTTTTCGGAAAACTTTAGAGTTGCGTTGAAAATTATAAAGCTGTGCTTTTTTCTTAGGTAATTGTTCTATTTCACAAGGTTCAAAACCGCGCTCTTGAAACCAATGAGCGGTGCGAGTGGTGAGCACAAAGAGATGATGAAGGCGTAAGGCTCTTGCCCGTTGCTCAATGCGCTCAAGCAAAATATCACCGCGCCCGCCATGACGATATTCAGGGTTGACAGCAAGGCAAGCGAGCTCTCCGGTATTTTCTTCGATAAAGGGATAGAGTGCGGCACACGCAATAATGCAACCATCGCGTTCTACAATACTAAAGCGCTCTATTTCACGCTCTAACATATCACGCGAGCGACGTACCAGTATGCCCTGCTCTTCTAATGGGCGTATTAGCTCAATGAGTCCGCCTACATCGTTAATATTGGCTTCACGTACTTGTTCAAAGAGTTGCTCATCAATTAAGGTTCCGCCACCGTCACGGGTAAAAAGCTCAGTTAATAAAGCACCATTATCGGCGTAGCTGATCATATGGCATCGAGCAACATGCGCACTGGCTTGTGCTGCTGCTTTTAGTTGGCGTGCGGCATCACTGCCTTCGTTTAAACGTTGTAGGTGAGTAGGCGCTTGTTGCGGACAGAGCTCGCGGATCAGTTGTCCTTGTTCATCTAGTAACCCTTTGTCCTCACCAAACAAAATGAGCTTGTCTGCTTTTAGGCATACAGCTACTTCTGTTGCAATATCTACACTGGACAGGTTAAAAACCTCAGCTGTAGGGGAATAGCCTAAAGAAGGTAGTAAAACAATATTATGCTGGTCTAGCTGCTCAATAATGGCTTTGCGATTAACTCGACGAATTTCACCAGTATATTGGTAATCGACACCCTCTACTACGCCAATAGGTTTAGCAGTTACAAAGTTACCACCTACAACTTGTACATGCGCACCTTGCATAGGCGATGACATCATATCCATCGAAAAACGCGCTTCAATAGCAATACGTAACTGACCAACAGCTTCTTGCACACACTGTAGCGTTTGACTGTCTGTAATGCGTAATGCGTTATGAAAAGATGAAGCAATATTTTTTTGGGCTAAACGTTGTTCTATTTGCGGTCGAGCGCCATGAACTAAAACTAAACGCACGCCTAGGCTATGTAACAGCACAAGATCATGCACTATATTGCGAAAGTTCTGGTGTGCTAAAGCTGCACCTGGTAGTGCAATAACAAAAGTGCGACCACGGTGCATATTAATATAGGGGGAGGCATTACGAAGCCAGTTTACGTATTCGTGCATCTTTGTTGAACCATGGGGCAATCAAACGAATAGTTCGACAATAAGAGTCTTTAGGTAGAAAAGCTAGAATCAAACCAAAGAAATTTTAAGTAGGCTATGCTTTTAGCATAGCCTACTGGGTGGCTTACAAGAAAATGTAGCGCATGATGGTGAAGAATAAGATAGAGAGCAAGGCACCAGCAGGTAAAGTAATAGCCCATGACATAAAGATTGAGCCAATCACCTGTAAGTTTAAGGCGCTGATGCCACGTGCCAAACCAATACCAAGCACTGCACCTACCAGAGTGTGGGTAGTTGATACTGGCATACCAAAGGCAGAGGCGCCAACTACGGTTGATGCCGTAGCTAGCTCAGCAGCAAAACCGCGGCTAGGTGTTAACTCGGTGATTTGCCCACCAATGGTGGCAATGACTTTATAACCGTAAGTGGCAAGTCCAACTACAATGCCTGATGCGCCTAAAAACAGTACCCATGTAGGCACTGCTGTTTTAGCGGCAAGATCAATGGCGGTATCACCTGCTGAAGATACAACGCTAGCAATAGCGGCTAATGGACCTACGGCGTTAGCTACATCATTTGCACCATGAGCAAATGCCATAGAGCAGGCTGTAAAAATCATTAGGATAGCAAAGACTTTCTCAGTACTGCCATAAAGTTGGGAGCGGTTGGCGCCTTCAGGTAAACGTATACGGCGTAATAAAATAACGCCTAGCGTCATTACAACGCCGCCTACCATTAAGGATAATAAAACACTTTGCTCGTTAGAGAGGTTGATACCCACATGCTTTAACCCTTTTGATAAGGTCATGATCGCAACCATAAAGCCGGTCACGAACATGTACATAGGTACATAACGTTTGGCATTAGCAAAAGGATCTTCTGTGTTCATAATTAAGTGCTGCACACTAATGAACAACATAAAGGCGACAGCGCCAGAAATAAAAGGTGTAACGACCCAACTAGCCGTAATAGGTAAAATGGCGCTCCATTGCACAGCATCAAAAGAAATACCCACAGCTGCAAAACCAATGACGGCACCAATGATGGTGTGAGTGGTTGATACTGGCCAGCCTTTAGTGCTGGCGATCAGTAGCCAAGTACCGGCGGCTAATAAGGCTGAGAGCATGCCTATAACCAGTAAGTTCGGCTCAACCGCATCAGTATGAACAATGCCGTTTTTGATAGTGTCAGTTACTTCACCACCGGCAAAATAAGCACCGCAAAACTCAAAAATCATTGCGATGAGAATAGCTTGTTTAATGGTTAATGCTTTAGAGCCAACAGAAGTGCCCATGGCGTTAGCCACGTCATTAGCACCTACACCCCACGCCATAAAAAAACCAAACAAACAGGCAAGTGCTAAGAGTAGAGTGCCATGCTCAACAAGAAAGGTAGACATAGTGAATCCGCTATTTTGTGCAGCTAAGTTTAGCGTGCAAGGAGTTGTTCAAGACGGTTACCTACACGCTCAGCGCGGTCAGCAACGTCGCCAATCCATTCAATGATGGTGTATAAGAACATCACATCAACAGGTGGAAGATCCTTCTCCAAAGCAAATAGGCCGCGGCGTACTTCAACTTGCATGCGGTCCGTGTCTTGTTCAATGTCCTCAACAATTTCAACCATTTCAGTTACCCGTGAAATTTCACGTGAACCAAAACCTGTTTCTAAAATATCATTGAGCTCATTCATTGCTTTTAACGCTTGTGCACTGGCATCTACAGTGCGCTGCACAAAGGTTAAAATGGGGAGTTGCAAAGGCTGAGGTATGGTCATTTTACGACCAAGCATGAGTCCAGCAATGTCTTTTGCGCGGTTTGCGACTTTGTCTTGTACACTAAGCAGCTCTAATAGGTCTGAGCGTGGTACAGGTAGGAATAGGCTTTTAGGTAGATGCATACGAACGTTACGCTTTAACTTGTCGGCGTCTTTTTCAAGATTGGACATCGTTTGCTGTACACGTTCTACTTGCTCCCAATCTTCAGCAATAACAGCTTGAAAAAAAGGAATCAAGTTAGATGCACACTCATGCGCCTTGGCTATGTGCTGTTGCATTGGGCCGATCGGAGAACGACCAAATAAGCTAACAAATGGATTTATTGACATAGGAAGAGCTGCGCTCAGTTTCTAATGACGAATCCTAATTATACGGTGGGTTATCAGTAACGACCAGTAACAGAGTCAATCGGATACATATTTATAGTGAGATGTTTATGCCAATTGAAACCGAAATTAAGTTAAAAGTGACGCCTCAAGTGCTCGGTAGAGTGCGATCTCATGCGCTAATCAACCAATCTCAACAAGAAACATGGCAAGAGAAAAAATTATTTAATATTTACTATGACACGCCTAATTTTGCCTTAACTCAAGAAAAAATCGCTTTACGTACGCGAAAAACTGGTGAGCAGTTTATTCAAACGCTAAAAACACAAGGTACCAGTGTGGCAGGGTTATCTCAGCGTTATGAATGGGAATGGCCGCTTTTATCAGAGCACTTAGATATCACACTGCTCACGCCAGATATCTGGCCGCAGGCGTTGGCTGACTCAGTTAAAAATCAGCTTATACCTATTTTTAGAACTGACTTTACTCGTCATAAAACACTAATTAAGTGGCAACAAAATGGCGCTCAAAGCCTGATTGAAGTGGCCTTAGATGAAGGTACTATTACTAGCGAAAATCAAACAGAAATTATTTGTGAAGTAGAGTTAGAACTCAAGCAAGGGCAGGCGGGTGCTTTGTTTGATATAGCCGTACAAATAGCACAAGATTTACCCGTGTTACCCAGTGAAATTAGCAAAGCAGAACGTGGCTATCGTTTATTAATGCAAGCTGAGGCAGAAAAAGCAGCGGCCGTAACAATGATCCCACGTGAGCTGAGCACTATCGAACGCATTCGATTATTAGAAAAAATACTCCATCGTAGCCAGCGTTATGCAGAAGATTTTGCTCAGTATGCGCAGCATGATTTATTTATTGCTTGGCTGGCGAGCTTAGGACAAATGCAACAATTATTAGCCCCAGTCAATTCACAATTAGCAGCCACATTGCACATCATCCAATCGAGTTGGGCGCAGCAGGCACCACAATCAGTGCATGCTTCTTTTATAACATGGCTTACTAAGCGCCAGTGGGGTATGTTTTCTTTGTTATGCGCACAATGGATGTTCTTGCAAGGCAGTAAAACAGGGCATTAGTTTTAAGTATTTTTTATTTTTCATGCAAGCTGTGTATCTGCTCAATACTTTTTTTTAAAAAATTGCATAGGCTTAGCCAATTGTAGCAAATGCCTAAGGTTTAGATTTATGTCCGATCGTTGGTTAGAACTAAATGATGTGCTCACTGAATTAGTACGTATGAAGCGTATTGATCAGAATATGGCTGAGCAATGCATGAATCTAAAACGCTTAAGTAAACATAACCCACAGCAGAATCCTATTGAGTTTATTGCAGATCAACAATTAGATGACCTCGCTTTTGCGGGTAAAAAACTAGATATGGAACGCTTGTGTACATGGCTGGCGCAATGGGCTGGGCAAGAGTACGTGCGTATTGATCCATTAAAAATTGATGCTGCAAGTGTTACACCTGTGATGTCTTATGCTTTCGCACAACGGCATCAAATTTTAGCTATTGAAGTCACTGCAGAAAGCGCCACTATTGCCAGTGCACAGCCCTTTACTAAGTCGTGGGAGACAAATTTACTGCATGTTTTAGGGCGTAAGATTAAACGTGTAGTCGCCAATCCAGCCGATATCCGACGCTATACTGTTGAGTTTTACCGCCTTGCTCGCTCAGTTTCAGGGGCCTCAACTAATGATAACTACATGGCTGGAATTGGTAATTTTGAGCAATTACTAAATTTAGGCTCAAGCAATCAAGAGCCTGATGCTAATGATGCACATATTGTCACTATTGTAGATTGGCTCTTTCAATATGCTTTCCAACAGCGTGCCAGTGATATTCATATTGAGCCACGACGTGAGCAGGGGACAGTGCGCTTACGTATAGATGGCGTCTTGCATAATGTTTACCAATTTCCTGCCCAGGTCACCATGGCTGTTATTAGCCGCTTAAAAACCTTGGGACGTATGAATGTTGCGGAAAAACGTAAGCCGCAAGATGGCCGAGTCAAAACGAAAACCCCAGATGGCAGTGAAGTGGAGTTACGCTTATCTACTTTACCTACTGCGTTTGGTGAAAAAATGGTCATGCGTATTTTTGACCCAGAAGTCTTATTAAAATCATTTGATCAACTAGGTTTTGGTAAAGATGACTTGGCGCGTTGGACAAAAATGACCAGCAGCCCCAATGGCATTATTTTAGTAACAGGTCCTACAGGCTCAGGTAAGACAACAACACTTTATACCACTTTAAAACAGCTCGCCACTGAGCAGGTTAACGTTTGTACAATTGAAGATCCCATTGAAATGGTGGAACCTGCCTTTAACCAAATGCAAGTGCAGCATAATATTGGTGTAGACTTTGCAAGTGGTGTGCGAGCATTAATGCGGCAAGACCCTGACATTATCATGGTGGGTGAGATTCGAGACCTTGAAACAGCGCAAATGGCTATTCAGGCTGCATTAACAGGGCACTTGGTTTTATCTACACTACATACCAATGATGCAGTAGGGGCTATTACGCGTTTATTAGAATTAGGCGTGCCGTATTATTTGTTGCGAGCCACTATTCTTGGGGTAATGGCACAGCGGTTAGTTCGCACACTATGTCCGCATTGTAAGCAGCCCACAGAAATTTCTGAGGAACAATGGAAGTTATTAACACAACCTTGGTCATCTGCATTGCCTACCAATGTACATAAGCCGGTAGGTTGTATAGAGTGCCGTGAAACAGGCTATAAAGGGCGTGTTGGTGTGTATGAAATCTTATTACTCAATGATGAAGTCAAAACACTGATTAAGGCCGATACAGACACTACCTTATTACGTCGTCAAGCCTTCCGCACAGGTATGCGCAGTTTGCGTTTATCGGGTGCGCAAAAAGTAGCGGCTGGGCTAACTACGGTTGAAGAAATCTTACGTGTCACACCTGAAAGCGAACAGGTTTAATTAGGAGATAGGAGATGGAAATGGGTGCATTTATTTTTATTTTGGTAGCTGTAATAGCGGCTATTGTTGTAATGGGCTGTAAAGTAGTACCACAAGGACATGAATGGACTGTTGAGCGTTTTGGTCGTTACACCAAAACATTAAGCCCAGGTTTGAATTTAATTGTGCCAGTAGTTGATCGTATTGGCCGTAAAGTTAACGTGATGGAAAATGTTTTAGATGTACCCTCACAAGAAGCTATTAGTGCGGATAATGCTATGGTGCGTATTGATGCTGTGTGCTTCTTTCAGGTTATTGATCCTGCCCGTGCAGCTTATGAGGTGAATGACCTACATTACTCAATCTTAAACCTTGTAACGACTAATATTCGTACAGTGTTAGGCTCCATGGAGCTAGATCACATGCTAAGCCAGCGCGATCAAATTAACGAGCGCCTATTACGCACTGTAGATGATGCTACAGCGCCTTGGGGAGTAAAAGTAACGCGTATTGAAATCCGCGATATTACGCCACCAGCGGATCTTGTTGAAGCCATGGCTAGCCAAATGAAGGCAGAGCGGTTGAAGCGTGCACAAATTCTTGAAGCAGAAGGTAAGCGTCAAGCTGAGATTCTAACGGCCGAAGGTGAAAAGCAAGCTCAGATTTTAGCCGCTCAAGGCTTGCGTGAGTCGGCTTTCTTGGAAGCAGAAGCGCGTGAGCGTCAAGCGCAGGCTGAAGCAGAAGCAACACGCATGGTTTCTGAAGCTATTGCCAGCGGAAATATGCAAGCAGTGAACTATTTTGTTGCTCAAAAATATATTGATGCTTTAGGCAAAGTTGCTTCAGCCAATAATAGCAAAATTGTCATGATGCCATTAGAAGCGAGCCAAATGGTTGGCTCAGTAGCCGGTATTGGCGAAATTATTAAAGCGACTTTTAAAGACGAAAAACGGTAAACGCATATGGATGTGTTGAGCTATTTACAAAGCTTAAGCTACTGGGATTGGTTTATTTTCGCTGGACTTTTACTGTTGGTAGAAGTCCTTGGAACGGCAGGTTACTTTTTGTTATTTGCTAGTGCAGCGGCTATTGTCGGCGTTGCTGTTTGGATTTTTCCAAACCTGCACTGGGCGTTGCAATATGTACTCTTTTCTGGATTATCCTTAGTTTGCTCTTATGCTTGGTGGCTTCGTCTTAAACGTTGTCCTGTGAAAAACGAATCACTCAATAAGCGTGGCTCAGAATTATTAGGACAAGAGTTTGTATTGCATGAAGCGATTACGTTAGGTCGTGGAAAGGTACGCGTGGGTGATGGCTTTTGGATTGTGGCAGGTAAAGACTTGCCACAAGGGACGCGCGTTAAAGTGGTAGGCTTAGACGGAGTTGTGCTTAACGTCATAGAAATATAATAATGGGTGGCTGCAATGTGTTTGATTGTTTTTTCTTGGCAACCAGAGACCGAGCAGCCACTTGTGCTGTTAGCTAACCGAGATGAAGTTCTGGAGCGCCCTGCGTATCCACTATCATGGTGGCCTGAATATAACATTCTAGCCGGGCGTGACTTACAAGCATTAGGCACATGGTTAGGGGTTAACTCCTTCGGTAGTTTCGCAGCGCTAACCAATATTCGTAACCCTCACTTAGCTGAGGGTGACTCCTCACGTGGGCAGTTGTTGGTCGATTACTTAGATACCAACACAGATCCTGCCACCTTCGTAAATAGCATTGCCCGCCTGAAAGACCATTACAGTGGTTTTAATATTCTTTGTGGTAATTTACATGAACTCTGGTTTTATCATTCAGAGGATGATGAGCCCTACCCATTGCCAGCAGGCGTTTATGGGTTATGTAATGCCAGCTTAGATACGCCTTGGCCTAAATTAGTACGTTTACGACAGCAGTTTAGCCAATTGCTATTTGCGCAAGCAGACATTCGTGCCTTTATGGCTTTAATGCAAGATAAAACCCAAGCTGAAGATAAATTCTTACCGAAAACAGGCGTTCCTTTAGCCGTTGAGCGCGTACTGTCGAGCATATTTATTCAAGAAGCATCTTATGGCACACGCTGCAGTAGCCTACTGCAGCTTAATCGAACAAAGCCATCTATATTTTTTGAGCAAACATATGGTAACAATGGGCGGATAACATCACAGGTTCAGATTGATTTTTTAGTTAAATAACCAATGAGCTTAAGTGTTTTTGTCGTAGTTTTGGCGGCTGCTTTATTGCATGCCATATGGAATAGCATCGTAAAAAATGGTGAGGATAAGCTAAAAAGTACAGCATTATTAGCACTAACTACCTGTATTTTAACCGCATTTGCGCTTCCCTTTATTGAATTGCCCCATTCGCAAAGCTGGTTTTACCTTGGTGTCTCAATTGTTCTGCAAGTGGTGTACTACCTCTTAGTCGCGCTTAATTATAAGTTATCTGACTTGAGCTTAAGCTACCCACTGATGCGTGGCACTGCCCCTGTGTTAGTAGCTCTAGTTGGTGTTTGCTTGCTTGATGAATCCTTGTCTATGTGGGGTTGGCTAGGTATTTTTCTCATTGCACTAGGTATTGTCAGTATGGCGTGGAGCGCACGCAAAGCTGCGGGCACTGCGGGTATTATCTTAGCTTTATTAAATGCCACAGTGATTGCTGCGTACACCTTGGTCGATGGCCTAGGTGTGCGTCATGCTGGCAGTGCGATTAGCTATGCGGTTTGGCTATTTTTTTTATCAACTATTCCCATTGTTATTTGGGCGCTGGCTTACCATAAACAAGCTTTTATTGTTTATAGTTGCACACATTGGGTGTCAGGAAGTATTGCTGGCCTTGGTTCAAGCTTAGCTTATGCCATGGTGTTGTGGGCAATGTTGCATGCACCTATCGCTTTAGTAGCAGCCTTGCGTGAAACATCCATAGTATTCGCCACGCTATTTGCAGCATGGATGCTGAAAGAAAAAATCAGTATGAGCCGCTTTTTTGCTGTAGTTTTAATAGCTTTAGGTGCAGTTGCATTGCGTTTAGCTTAGCTAGTATGCACATGTGATGCAGGATTAAGAATTTTACTCAAGCCAAGCTCGTTAAGCGCACTATTTAAAATGGTATGTATGCTATGGCAGCTGGTTTCTTGGCTGACTTCCTCTAACAAAGCACGAGCATGTTCTGCTGTAATTTGCCGTAGTAACCATTTTACCTTAGGTAAATGGGTAGCATTCATGGATAAACTATCAAAACCTAGTGCCAGTAATAAAACAGCAGCCACGGGATCTCCAGCCATTTCACCACAAATACCTACCGGCGTATTCTCAGCATTGGCAGCATCAATGACATATTTTAGTGCCATCAGCATCGCAGGGTGCAGGTAGTCATAGATATCAGCCACTTTCGCATTGTTACGATCAACAGCTAATAAGTATTGCGTTAAATCGTTAGAGCCAACAGATAGAAAATCACAGCGGCGTGCTAATTCACGTGCTTGATAAACGGCTGAAGGTACTTCAATCATTACCCCAACTTGTGGGCGCTCAATGATAAAGCCTTCTTCAAGCAGCTCATTATAGGTACGATCAATTAATTGTAGTGCGTCCTCTAACTCAGTCACGCTGGAAATCATAGGCAATAACAAGCGCAGGTTATTAAGTCCAGCACTGGCTTTGAGCATGGCGCGAATCTGTACGGTGAAGATTTCTGGGTGATCTAAACTAATGCGGATGCCACGCCAACCTAAGAATGGATTGGTCTCTTTAATTGGAAAATAGTTTAAAGGTTTATCGCCACCAATATCTAAAGTGCGCATGGTGACAGGCATTGGGTGAAATGCTTGTAAATGCTCACGGTACATTTGTAGCTGCTCTGATTCGCTAGGAAAACGCATGTTGCCCATAAAGGCAACTTCTGAGCGGTAAAGTCCCACGCCTTCAGCGCCACGTTCAAGAGCACGCTGGATATCCGCGACTAACCCGGTATTTACCCATAAAGGAATCTTCACACCATCTTGGGTTTCACAAGGTAGATGGCGTAGTTGGTCTAAATCTTTATTAATTAACTGCTCTTCTTTAACAACATCTTTATATTGTTTGCGCAGCAAATAACTAGGGTTTGTAAAAATATCTCCATGATACCCATCGATAATCATAGAAATACCATCTAAACGAGTATAGGGCAGGTTGCTAGCACCCACTACGGTTGGTATGCCCATAGCGCGGGCTAAAATAGCCACATGAGAGTTACGTGAGCCTTGTACCGAAACTAACCCAACTAGCTTTTCTGTTGGAATTTCGCCCAACATCGCAGGTGACAGCTCTTCACTGACTAAAATAGTATTTTTAGGGAAACGTAACGTCTGCTTTTCAGCTTTTTGTAAATAGGATAATAAGCGTCTTCCTATGTCTTTTACATCAGATGCACGCTCACGTAGATAGTCGTCATCCATAGCTTCAAAACGACGAATATGGTCGCTGACTATTTGCCGTAACGCGCCTTGTGCCCACTGTCCTTGCTTAATGACCGCAATAACATCACCAGCTAAAGCGTTTTTCTCTAGCATCATCAGGTAGACGTCAAATAACGCGCGCTCTTGAGGGCGTAATTGGCGGCTTAAACGAGTTGATAAGGTGCGTATATCTGTGCGTACAGATTCCAGTGCTTGTTTAAATAGATCTAATTGTCCTTCTATATCCTCTACTACTTTATCAGGTACAACGTCTAAGTCCGCCATTGGTAAAATGACAACAGCTTTACCAATGGCAGCGCCAGGAGCGCCAGAAACACCACTAAAGCGGGCTTCTTGTACGCCTTTTCCTTGCTGATCAATACCACGAATGGAACCTGTTGCTTCGGCATGGGCAATCACCCCAGAAAGCTGAGCACTCATGGTGATCAAGAAAGCTTCGTCACCTTCATCAAATTGTCGGCGCTCACGCTGTTGCACAACCAGTACGCCAAGCACTTTACGATGATGAATAATAGGTGTACCTAAAAAAGAGGAAAAACGTTCTTCGCCCGTTTCAGCAAAATAGCGGTAGTTAGGATGGCTAGTAGCATCTTCTAAGCTTAGCGTTTCAGACTCACTTGCGACCAGCCCCACCAGTCCCTCATGCTCAGCCAAGCTAACCTTGCCAACAGAACGCTTATTCAAACCTTCTGTTGCCATTAATACATAGCGCTTAGTTTTGGGGTCGCGTAAGTACACAGAGCAAACATGACTGTGCATGGCTTCTCGTACTTGATCAACAATAATGGCTAACGCGCCAGGCAAATCTTTTGCCTCGTTCACTTCTTGTGAAATTTTGCGTAGCGTGTTGAGCATACTGGTGGTTTCGCTAATATCTAACAAGATGCTTTTAGCTGCGTACCCAAAGGCGTGGAGCTAACTCCTTTAGAGCTCTGCGATAAACTTCGCGTTTAAATGAAACAACTTGGCCTAAAGGATACCAGTAACTTACCCAACGCCAACCATCAAATTCAGGTTTTGTGCTCAAATCCATGCGCACATGGTTATCTGCTGCTTTTAATCGCAACAAAAACCATTTTTGTTTTTGCCCAATACACACGGGATGGCTATGTGTACGTACTAATCGTGTAGGTAAACGATAGCGAAGCCAGCCTCTGGTACAAGCGAGAATTTCAACGTCCTCAGGTTTTAGACCTACTTCTTCATGTAATTCACGAAAAAGAGCATCTTCTGCGCTTTCATTTGAATTAATCCCTCCTTGAGGGAATTGCCAAGCATTTTGGTTAATGCGACGAGCCCATAAAACTTGACCTAAGTCATTAGCGAGAATTATGCCGACGTTGGGACGATAACCTTCCACATCAATCATGCCAGCATACCTATACAATATTATGCCTGCATTGTTCCATAAAGCAGGACATCGCTTCAATGCGCTATGACAGTTAACATAGGAAAGTGCGGCAAAAGTCGCTATGCTGGGCTGTCGAATTTTTGTTTGTCACAAAGGTATTTAACGTGCGTTTGGCTATTTTTGACTTGGATAATACGCTGTTAGCAGGCGATAGCGATCACCTCTGGGGCGACTATTTATGCCAAAGAGGTATATTAGACAGTACTTCTTATCAAGCCCGCAACGATGCTTTTTACGACGATTACTTGGCTGGTCGCCTAGATGTAGTGGCGTATCAAAATTTTAGCCAAGAAATTTTAGGTCGTACCGACATGGAACAGTTGAATCAATGGCATGCGGACTTTATGCGAGACTGTATTGAGCCAATCATTTTAAAGAAAGGTGAAGCCTTATTAGATAAGCACCGCAATGATGGCGATACATTAATGATTATTACTGCAACCAATCGCTTTATTACGGAGCCTATTGCCAAGCGTTTAGGTGTAGATTACTTAATTGCGACTGAATGCGGCATGAAAGATGGGCGTTATACAGGGCAGGTGTCAGGTATTCCTAGCTACCAAGATGGCAAGGTCACACGCTTGAACAACTGGCTCAGTAACCATAATGCCAGCTTAGTAGGCAGCCATTTTTATAGTGATTCACATAATGACTTGCCACTACTAGAGCAAGTGACTTATCCGGTGGCTGTTGACCCTGATGACACGCTAAGAGCTATTGCTCAAGAGCGGGGCTGGACAGTATTGTCACTACGTTAATAAGTGTTACTAAAAGCCGCTTAAGTTTTAAACTAAGTGGCTTTTTTATGTCAAAATTTTACAAATTTGTAAAATTTACAAATTACGTATTGCTATTTTTTATGAGAATCATTTACATTACCTATTCTTGAAAATAATTCTTATTTTGAGGTTAGGGCATGTATGTGTGTCTATGCAAAGGCGTAACAGATCGTAAGATTTGTCAGGTCGTTAGCGATGGAGCGCGTAGTTGGCGAGAAGTTCGCCAACAAACAGGTTGTGCCACTCAATGTGGAAAATGTGCTTGCCAAGCGAAAGCTATTACTCGCCAAGCCATTAAAGATACAATAGTGGCCGATACAGCTAACTTGGCCTACGCTGTCTAGTATCTCTCACTTTTTATGTGAAAATTTTTCTTTTCCTATTTTCTTCAGTTAGGTCTGTTATCATGTGCAAAAAACATGATAGAGGACCTAACATGCAAGGCGATCGCGACGTCATAGCACAACTCAATAAAGTGCTAGGCAACCAACTTATAGCAATTAATCAATACTTTTTACATTCACGTATGTATCAGGATTGGGGGCTAAATGTCCTTGCGAAGTGGGACTATAAAGAATCAATCCGTGAAATGAAAAATGCCGATGATCTTATTGCGCGTATTTTATTTCTTGAAGGCCTACCGAATTTACAAGATCTTGGAAAATTACGTATAGGTGAAGACACAAATGAAATTTTAAAGTGTGATTTAGCGTTAGCACATCAAGTTCGTGATCAGCTGGTAAGCACCATTGCACTTTGCGAAACTAAACAAGATTACGTTAGCCGTGACTTACTTGAGGAAATTCTTGAGGACCAAGAAGAGCATATTGATCAGATTGAGACAGAGTTAAATCTAGTTAAAGATGTAGGCTTGCAAAACTACCTACAAACTAAGATGGGCGAAGAGGCTGCACATTAATTGAAGGCGCAGTAGCGCCTTTAATTCAAGTATATATTGAAATATATAATATTTAATTTTTTGAAATATTTGCAATAGATTTCTCGAAAATTTGCTCTGATAAAATAATAAAAGAGGCTTATAATAGCTAAGCATAGTCTTGAGTTTTTAAATTATTTAGAAAAATATAAAATATTTTATGTATAAAGAATATATAAATAGCGATCTTATAACTCAGCTAAAGTCGAAAGGCTATACGGACAGTAAAGTTGTAGCTGCTTTAAATACTGAGTTAAATATAGAAGCTGCAAAATATTTAGAAAAACAATTAGCAACTGGGCAGGGTAGTGCTCATTTGTTAATTGTAAATGTCTTTGGGCAGGTGAAAAATAGAGTGGGCCGCATTGTTGCTAGCCCAGAATTAAACAAGCTTGAAAATAGTGAAGCACAGCGACTCATGGCATTAAGTAGAGATGAGCTCAATAGGCTCTATCGGACTAGTTTGGCTAAAGAGCAATCTGTCATCGCAGAGAAGGTCAGCCGTTTAGAGCGTAAAATTAATCGCAGAATCGCTAAATATCAAAGCGAGCTTAATTACTTTTTAAATAGGAAGGATAATTTTTTATCCACTTTATTTAAAAGTAAAAGTAAAATTAAAAGTGACGAAGATATTAAAGCTAATCTTTTAAATAAAATAAATAAATATAATTTAAAAATGAAATTTGTTTTGGAAATCAAAAGCACCTTATTAGATAATAACAGTGCTATAGATAAGTATGCTGTTACTAAATTAATACGGAAAAAGCCAATCCTCTATCGCGTCTGGAACGAAAAACTTCATAAATCATAATGAACATTTTTGTTTACGTGGGTTTTTGCAGTAAAGCTTGTTGTAAACTTTGAATGCTCATTAAACGCTCTGTGTCCTGTGGATTGAATGCAGGATTTAAGCAGGACCACTCAGGGAAAGCACGGGCATTTTCAACAGCTGTAGGTAGTTTGCCTTCACGCCATTGATGGTCATTAGGAATCACCACCTCTAATTTATTCAGTGCAGCATGCCCGCGCTGTTCTAAGGCTTGTAATAGCCACTGCTGCCGTAAAGCTAATAAGCGTAAAATATTATCTTCAACGCTTAATTCTCGGTGTCCTTGCAGTTTAAGTTTTAGGCGATTACCGTATTTTCGAATGGTTTGGGTTGTGCCGCCGATTAGAGCGCCAAGAACGGTTGCCGCGCCTAATGATGCTCCCCCTGTTAAAAGGTCAATACCCGCCCCGGCCGCAGCACCGGCGGCCATACCACTGCCTAGCTTAATTCCCATGTGCTTAAGACTGGCAGGGTTAAATAGGTCATCCCCCCAGCGGCCATTTTGTAAGGGTAGATCTGTGGCTGTGACATCATCACGCCGAAAAGCATACAGACGTAGTAAAGCCTCCACACAGCGTTGTTCACGCTTGCGTACGGATTCATGCATGTCTTGAATAGTTTGTTTGCTATTATTGTCGTTTGTGCTGCGACGACAGGCGGCCACGTCAATAAGAAGCTCGGCTACAAGTTGATATCCTGTTTCACGGCGTTGTTTTACTTGTTGTTGATGGTCAGTTATTAGGCGTTCTAACTCTGGGCGGTAGTTTTCAAGCAAGATACCTAAGTTATCATATAGACGCTTTTCCCCATCAATAGGTGGGGCAACAGTATCAAAGCGCACATGGGCGTGTAGACCAACACGGGCTAGCACCTCTCGCCATTCATGCTCACGCTGCTCGGGCGCATGAATAAAGTTTAAAACGGGCAGTAAAGGTTTTCCACACATGGCGAGTATGGCAAGTTCGTCACGGTATTTGCTTAAAACAGGTTCGCGTGCGTCAATAACATAAAGCCCAGCATCACTGGCGAGTAGCTGTTGAAGCACTTTACCTTCTTGCTCAAAGCGTTGTTTTGACTCGCTGGTCTTTAAAAAAATGCTGATTTGAGTAGGGCCATCTGGCCTATCTGTGTTGGGTTTTAAGCGTTCTAAATAATCGTATAACGCAATGGGATCTTCTAGGCCAGGGGTATCATAAAGCTCAAGCACTATCTGCCCTTGTACAAACAAGCGAGCACCTTCAACATGACGGGTTGTACTGGCGGTTTGGGCTATTTGTCCAAAATCAACATCACGGGTTAAGGTGCGCATTAATGAGGTCTTACCTACATTGGTATGACCAACAACGGCAAGCTTTAATGGTGAATTAGACGTCATAACCATGTTCCAGCCAAGATAAAAGAGAGTGTGTGCTGTTTTGTATACCTAGTTTATCAAGTGATTTTTGCCAGTCATCAAGACGGTCTGCATCTAACTGATATCCTGAGGGTGCTTCTAGCAACCAAACGCGTGTCTGTGCAGCATAATGTGAGAGTTCTGCTATCAGGTTGAGTGTACTGCGGTCTACTGATCGTAAAGGATCACATATAATTAGCAAACGTTGCACTGGAGTCAGGCTTAATTGATCTAGTAATAGTTGACGTTGTTCACGTGTATCAAGAGCGCCAGCGTTATGTGCCGCTGCGCTTTCCACGGACCATTGACGAACAGGATCAATCTCGATTGAGGCTATTAAATTAGTATAGTTATTCTGGTTTCCCACACCTGAAACGCTGCGAATAATTTTTTTTGGTGCTTGATCTATTACGCCCATGCGCTCGCTTGATGGCATTAGGCGTTGTGCTAATTCTAGCCAAGTAGGCAAATTCGGATTGATCTGTATGTGCTGAGTAGTGTGTAGCCAGCGCCACTGGCAAATTAACCAGAGCAGCATGCGGGGAAGTAGGCCATAAATAACCAGTGCTCCAACTAACCAACTGGCCCAAGCATGGCGTGCGGTTTCTTCAATTTGTATACTTTGTCCACTGTGTGCAATGAGTTCAGCAGAGGGGACAGCAAAGCCGAGCAGGCTGGGTAAATATCCTAATGTATTCACAAGCCAAACAAAGCTATCGCTTGCAATAATGGTTGACTCCCAGACAAAGCCATAGCGTTTAGTGCTTAGTAGAAGCAGAACTGTTATTAGGCTACTCAGTAATGCTAAACACCACCAGCCATGAATAATGCGACCAATGCCCCAGCGCAAAGCATAATGACGTTGTAATAAAAGTAATAGTGCAGGAGCAAGTTGGAGAGATTTGGCATCACGTGCGAGCTTGCCACTAAGCCAGAGCCATAACTGGGCAAGAGAATCAGTACTGTTGTTTGATAAAGTAAAATTCATGCTCCACAAGATAAGGCTAAGAAAGTTCAGACCTAACAAGCAACCTATAGTCCAAAATATATTAACCTGAGTGTTATCAAATAGTGCGGCCTTGGCTAAGCCAATACCTGTAAGAAGCGCTAACAATATCATTAACCATGATGCTAACCTTGCACCTTGTAACCACTGTTGCAGGGCTTGTGTCAGCCCGTCACGTTGAGCCAGCAAGAGTGCTCTTAACGCTATGCGCTGCTGCAGCGTAGACGCTTGGGCTATGGCTTGTCGACAGGCTTGGCTATCTTCTAAGATACCAGTCTGTTCCTCTCGTAGGCGAACTGCCTCACAGAGCCACTGAGTTTCAAGCTGGGTGAGTGGTTTAGTCACGTTACCTCGTACTTTTCCAGTATGATGCGGCTTAGGTTTAAATATTCAGGTTGTAATTATGAGTCATAAATTGCCGTTAGCGCTAATTGTAGCCACTACTGAAAACAATGTGATAGGGCTAAATAACAAAATGCCATGGCATTTGCCAGAAGATCTAAAATACTTTAAACGTCGCACACTAGGCAAACCTGTGATTATGGGACGTAAAACCTGGGAGTCGCTAGGGCGACCTTTGCCTAGTCGTTTAAATATTGTGGTTAGCCGTCAGGTTGATCTTACTTTGGAAGGTGCTGAAGTTTTTGCTGATTTAAAGCAAGCATGCCAGAGAGCCCAAATGTGGGCGCAACAACAAGCTGTTGATGAGGTTATGATCATCGGTGGCGCTCAATTATATCAACAAGCATTACCTATAGTGGATAGAGTCTATCGCACGCGTATTCATATGACGTGTGAGGGTGATGCTTTTTTTCCTGAGTTAGATGAGCAGCAATGGCATCAGCTAGAAGCAGAAAGTTATCCCGCAAGGGAAAGTTTACCAGCCTATACATTTGAGGTTTGGCAGCGAGTTTAATCTGTTTAACGGACCTTGCTACGTTGGATAAGGCGGTAAAGTAAGCTAGGGCTTAGGCGCGATACAAGTACGCCTAAGCGTTCTTTAAGACCGCCAATAACAATATATTCCTTATCATTTTTCAACGCATGAATAGCTTTCTGGGCGAAACTTTCACAACTCATGGCATTTGCTTGTGCGTCATCCATTGAGCCAAGCGGGGTGCCATCGCCAGTCAGTGCTGCAACAGATACATTTGATTTTACAAAGCCTGGAAAGATACCGCCACTTTTATACCTTTGGTTGCATACTCTGCACGTAAGCTGTTTGCCCACATATGAATAGCGGCTTTGGCAGCAGAATAGCTAGCTCTGTATTGTGTTCCAAGTAAACCGGCTACGCTGGAGACAAAGACAACTTTGCCGCTACCTTGACGCTCCATGAAAGGCAGTACGCAGCGGGTTAAGTTAACAGGTGCGAAATAGCCTATTTCCATGAGTTGTCGATCGGTTTTTTCAGTGGTTTCAAAAATTAACGCACGCTGGCTAACCCCTGCATTGTTAATTAGGTAGTCAATACGCCCATATTCTTGAATTACTTTAGAGGTTGCTTTAACTAGGGCAGCGCTATCTGTGATATCCAGCGGCAATACCATATGACGATTTGGGTTTTTTAATTGTTGGCGAACATTTTCAAGCTCTGCTTCACGACGTGCACTTAAAATGACAACAACGTTCTGCTCTGCAAACTGTTTAGCTAGAGCCAAGCCAATTCCACTAGATGCGCCTGTTATCCAAATAATTAAGCAGTCTGCATGCGGCATAAATCTATCCTGAATTATTCTAATGTGATTCCTTAAGCTTTTAGCGACTGCATAACAACTAAAAAAGCGTGCGGATGATATCAGGTGATAAAAATTAAGTTGTTAATAGGTTCACGGACACGAGATTAAGAAAATATTTTTTGTATTAATAGAGGCGAGATTTAAATTTGTCGATTGGATGGTATTTTATATATGCATTAATTAACAAAAATTAGGTATTTAGTTCTACTAGTTGAGACCAAAACGGAATAGTTTTAGTGAGGTTGTTGTCTTTTTCTAGGGTTAAATAAAATTCATTAATTAAATAATTATATAGATTTGTTCCATAATAAATAATATCTGTACCCATCATAGAGAAAACTGGATTACCTGCACTGCTCGGTGTGCAAGGCATAAAACGATGTGAGTAAATAGGAATGAGCTTAGGGTAGCTTGCGTAGTGTGTCGTCACAATATGTGCTTGCTCAGCGAAAAGGCTTGGCTTTTCTCCCCACATATTTAACCAAAAGCTGTTTTTTCTTACGTCAAATAATAGACTTTCTAAAGGCATGCTTAAGCGATCTAAGACTATTTTGGGAGATTTAAGTGCTGCTCGCCAATTCACAAAGCTTGGGGAAACGGGAAGTGCCGCTTGTAAGAAGGCTTTTAAGTCGTCGGGGAAGCAAAGATCAAAAGTGGCTTCAATTGCTATTATTTCAGCGTCTGATAGACCTTTAATAAAAACCACACCTTGGGCGTCTAAAGCGCTAATGAGTAGGTTTAATTTATCTGGCGTCATAATAGGAAATATAGTCTACGGGCACTTGCTCGGTTAGCCAAACGCCATTAGTGGAAAGATAAAAACGATAACCATGCTCGTACATTGTTTGCGCATCAATACATAGAATGACGGCTTTGCCATAGCGTTTACCTACACTGACGGCTGTGGATAAGTCAGTGGATAAGTGAGCATGGTGGCGTTTTTGCTTGGTTAAGCCTTGCTGGAAAATGCTTTCAATAAAGCGTGTTGCAGTGCCATGCAATAAAATGGCTGGTGGCTTTTGTTCTGCGTAACCAAGGTCGATGGGAATAGAGTGGCCTTGGTTGGCACGAATTTTTTGCTTATCCTCGCTTATAATGAAACGTTGTTTATTGTTGCTCTGAACAATAGACGCTAATTCGTTAAAGCTGAGGTTAAAACCTCGTTTTTTAAGTAGTGGGAGTAGCTGGCTAATCTTAGCCCAGCCTTGGCTATCAAGTTCTAAACCAATAGATTCGGGGGCATGACGTAAGATTAAACTTAAAAAACGGCTGAGTTTAAGCGCATTATAGGGCTGGCTACTCATAAATACGGCCCATTTCTAACCACAACCCAAGAAAACCCCATGAGATATTAAAAGACGTTTCTTCATCCTCTAGATTGTCACTTAAACCCGCAAAGCCACAGCTTAAGTTATCAACAGGTGTGAAGTTGTACCATGTGTGTCCACTGTCAGAGCTAATACCAAAAAAGCGGTATTCATTGTCGAGTTGTTTGCCACGCATACTATGCAGTTCTTTAACTTGAAACTGAATAACCTGCTTGGTGTAATCGAGGCTAGAATCAAGCTGTGGTTTAGACACATGGTTTTTAACGTCTGGATGGGTGAATTTAAGCCAGACCATCTCATCATCATCTACAGGAACTTTGACCTTGTCCCATTGGTTTGCGTAGGGCGTAAAAGGCGCAGTGAAAGCGTGCTCTAATAGTTGCAATAAAATCTCATGAGAGCAGGGCGCTGATGGGCTATTGGGGAGTAGTTGGTAGAGCGCGAGTAGGTATTCTTCTAAAGAACGTTCTGTAGCTTGTTTAAATACGTTATATAGTGCTTTTTCAAATTTATTATTTTCCATAGGCACAGTATATAGTGCTTTTGAGTTCAGTCAATTATCTCAAGCACAGCCACTAAGCGAGCACCTTCATATAATTTAAAGGACTTTAAGTAAGCTGGGTCTGGTGCATTTTCAAATAAAAACCAAGCGCTAACCAAGCTGGTGCGGTTATGCCTTTGTTCTGTAAGGCAAGCGATACTCCAACTGTTGCTTGAATCTTTACCTTCTAAGGCTTCTGTAGTGCAGTAATAGGTTGTGCTAAGAGGCGGTATGACTTGCCTACCGCCTTGCTCGGCTGTTAACCAATGCACTAACGCAGAGAACTTTATACCGTTGGCCATGCAGGGTGACGTGGTAAGTCAGGGCTATCTAACGTCCAAGGGCAGTCATCATTTAGCCAAATATGCTCAGTTGGGCGTAGTTTTGGATCTTCTTTGAGTGTAACAACACGTAGCGCTATGTGAGGTAAGTTAGCGCGATCCGCTAGCAGTGGCGTGCCACAGCGTGAGCAAAAACAACGATGCTTGCCAGGACTAGATTCATAACGTGTTACTAAAGATTCGCCAGTTAGCCAACGGAAATGCTCACGTTTTACGCCACCAGCAGCAATATAAGGCGCACCTTGAGCAAGCTGGCAGGTTCGGCAGTGACAAAATTTGATGCTAATAATTTCATCGACTTCATAGCTGACCGCGCCACATAAACAGCTACCTTGCATGTGAACTCCTTAATTTAAAAGGTTGATAATAATAGGCAACGTTATTGCTGCAAAAATGGTTTGCAAGGTAATAATGCCTGCCATTAATTGGCTATCACCGCCTAACTGACGGGCTAATACATAGGCGGTAGGTGCAGTAGGTAGGGCAAAAAATATCACCAGTAGAACCAATTCAAGTTGCTCTAGACCTAACAGGCGAGCAATGATGTAAGCACATAAAGGCATCAAGCATAGCCGTAATAGGCTATTAATAATAATAGGTTTGGCTTCATCTTTAATGGTTTGTGTTTGTAATGCTGCCCCAATGCAGAGCAGACCTAAAGGTAGACTTGCGGCGGCCATTAGCTTTAAGAATTCGTCTGTACCAAAAGGAAGGCCTATGCCTGTTAAGTTGATTAGTACACCCACTATGCAGGATTGAATTAATGGGTTTTTCAAAATGGGCATCAAAAGCTGGCGCCAGTGGATACCATTTTGTGCCGATAATGCCCAGACTGCAGTGATATTTCCAGCGGGTACTAAGACTGCCATAATTAAGGCAGCAATAGCCATGCCTTCGGTGCCATAAAATGTATTTACAGCTGCCAAACCTAGATAGGTATTAAAGCGAATAATGCCCTGAGCTTTAACCCCAAAACGGCTGGCAGGCCATTTCAGTAAGCGTTTGGCAATTTGTAAAATAATCCATGCAATAGTAACCACTAAAATAACAGCTAAGGCTAAGCGTGGTAGTTGAGGGTTATCTAATGGTGCTTTGGCAAGGCTGCCAACTAATAAGGCTGGGAACAGAATAAAATAATTAAGTCGTTCTGCTCCAGCCCAAAACTCACTGCTATAGATTTTTCGTTGTTGTAAGTAATAGCCCAAGCCAATTAAGGCAAATAGAGGCCATAATGCCAGTAATACAGTTTGCATAATAGCCTCATTTCAAATGGTTAAAGCTTAACCGGCTACATGAGTTTGATAATCTGCAGCAGTGAGTAAGGCTTCTAGCTCACTGGCATTGCTAGGTTTGAGCTTATAAAACCAACTATCATAAGGATGAGTGTTAATACTATCCGGTGCATCGGCTAGTCCAAGATTAACGGCAATCACTTCACCTGTTACAGGGGCGTAAATTTCTGAAGCAGCTTTAACGGATTCAACAACGCCGGCTTGCTGTTTAGCTTGAAGGGTCTTGCCAAGCTCAGGTAGCTCAATATAAACCACATCGCCTAAGGCTTCTTGGGCGTGATCTGTAATACCAACTGTGATAGTGCCGTCATTTTCTAGACGAGCCCATTCATGAGTGGACGCATAGCGCAAATGTTCAGGGGTAAGGCTCATACTTTAGGCTCCTCAACGCAAGTAGGCGATATTATCTTTATTAATATTAAACGAGAATTTTCCCATGGCGAACAAAGGGCGGCTGTACAATGCGCACAGGATGCCATTTGCCACGAATCTCTACTTCAGCACGATCTTGTGCAGCAGCAGGCACTAAGGCTAGCGCAATCGCTTTGCTTAGCGTAGGGGAAAAACTACCACTGGTAATGACCCCTTCACCAAAGCCTTCAATGTGCACAGGCTGTCCTTGGCGTAATACACCACGCTCTTCTAACACCAAGCCTACTAGAACACGTTCACATTGATCACGCTTAGTAATTTTATTGCGACCAATAAATGAACGTGTGCTTGGTTCTAAATCAATACGGTCGTTTAAGCCAAGGCAGGCAGGCTGAATAGCTGCATTAATATCTACACCATAGAGCGGATAACCTGCTTCAATGCGCAAGGTATCTCGTGCGCCAATACCTATGGGCGAAATTCCGCTACCCATCAGTTCATTAAATAAGTTAACGGCTTGCTCACTAGGTAAAAAAATCTCAAAACCTTCTTCGCCAGTATAGCCCATGCGTGCAATAAACCAGTCGCCATCGGCCGCGCCTTGGTGTGGCTGTAGTTGCTCTAACAAAGCTTTGCGGCTGGAGTTTAAAACGGTTTTAAGGTGGCTGTATGTATTAGGTCCTTGAATAGCTAAAATAGCTAAGTCGTCCTGTGCTTCAATGCTTATAGTAAAATCATCAGCGTGCTTGGTGAGCCACTGGCGTACGGAAAGCTTGGTGGCTGCATTGGTAAGTAAACGATAGCCATTATCCAGTTGCATGACCGCAACTTCATCAATAATGCCCGCGTTTTCATCGAGTAACAGGCTAAAGCACATTTGCTTTGTCGCGAGTTTAGCGACATCAGAGCAGAGGAGCTTTTGCAGAAAGGATGTTGCTTGGCTGCCAGAAATATCCGTAATGGTGAGATGAGAAATATCGAATACGCCACAATCGTTACGCACTTGATTGTGCTCTTCGATTTGTGAACCGTAATGTAAAGGCAATTCCCATTCGTTGAAATCAACCATTTTAGCGCCAAGCGCCACATGTAGATCATACATTGGAGTACGCAATCCCATGGGGTCTCCTAGTTAGCGTTATTTAAAACGCTGAGCCATTGAGTAATCTGCCTATTGTAACGAGCTTAAGCGTTGCTCGCATTAGCAATAGCTTGCAACTTTAGTGACCAACAGACTTTGCTGAGCGGCGGATCAATAAAATAACAGGTAATAGCCCAACTAATACTAAGGTTAAAGCAGGAAGTGAAGCGCGAGCCCATTCTCCTTCACTGGTCATTTCAAAAATACGCACGGCTAATGTATCCCAACCAAAAGGGCGCATAATTAAAGTGGCAGGCATTTCTTTTAAAACATCCACGAACACTAGCAAGGATGCAGAAAGCACACCTGGAAGTAACAAAGGAAAATAAATGCGACGGAATAAAGAAAAGCCAGCTACACCTAAGCTGCGGGAAGCCTCAGGAATAGAAGGTTTAATGCGAGCCAGTGAAGCATCTAAAGGATTAAAAGCTACGGCAATAAAGCGAATTAAATAGGCAATTAATAAGGCGCCTAGGCTTCCCATTAGAAAGGCTTGACCTTTCCAGCCTAAGGTATCAATTAAGAAGTTATCAAAATAAGTAAAGGCTAACATAATGGCCACAGCTAATACTGAACCAGGGATAGCATAGCCAAGGTTAGAAAAGCCAATTAATGCTTTAACCCAAGAACGACCGGCAAAGCGTTTGGTAAAAGCCAGCAATAATGCAACTGTGACTGTAATGGCAGCGGCGCTGGCACCAAGAATAAGTGTGTGAGAAATTAAGGACCAGTAGCGCTCATCTAAATCCTGATAGCCACGCTGAAAGAACCAAGCTATCAGTTGAATCACAGGCAGAATAAAGGCACATAAAAAGACTAGAAAACACCAAGTAAAGGCCAGCCCTGCTTTTAATCCTTTAAGTGGATAAAGCGCCTTCCCGCGAGGGCGTTCATTGCTAGGGCGAATGGCACCATGGGCTTTGCGTTCAGCAAATATGAGTAAAGCTACAAATAGCAACAATAGGCTCGCTAGCTGTGTTGCGCTAGATAGGCTATAAAATCCGTACCAAGTTTTGTAAACCGCCGTGGTAAAGGTATCAAAGTTAAAAACTGAGACGGCGCCAAAATCGGCTAAGGTTTCCATTAGTGCTAATGCTAATCCGGCTCCAATTGCAGGTCGAGCAACAGGCAGGGCAACACGCCAAAAGGCTTGTAAAGGTGATAAGCCTAATACGCGTGCCGCTTCCATTAAGCCTTTACCTTGGGACAGAAAAGCAGACCGCGCTAAGAGATATACATAAGGGTAGAAAACCAGTACAAAGACAATAATAATGCCGCCAGTAGAGCGTACTCGTGGCATGCGCATTTTGATTTCTAACACTTCACGCATGAAGGTTTGAATGGGCCCAGAGAAATCAAGCAGGCCGACAAAGACAAAGGCTAAGACATAGGCGGGAATAGCAAAAGGGAGCATTAACGCCCAATCTAGCCATTTACGTCCAGGAAACTCACATAAACTCGTGAGCCAAGCTAGGCTGACACCTAGCAAAATCACACCAATACCAACGCCAAAGACTAAGGTTAAGGTGTTGCCTACTAGGCGGGTTAACTGGGTATCCCATAAATGCTGCCAGATTTCACGGTCAATGCTGTGCCAACTTAACAACAATACTGCAATAGGTAGTACAAGCAGCAGGGCTGTAATAATAGGTATTGGATACCAGCGACGTTGAGCAGGATGGGCCACACAAACCTCGTATTTGATCAGTCATCAATTAGCTAGCGCCCAATTATACGTTGGGCGCTTAAAAGATGTTGATAATTATTCCTGATTCAAACACTGACTTATATTTTTAGCGAGATTTTCTAATAGTTGAGGGTAGGCAGATGGGCTGGAGATCAGGTGCGTACCTAATGGATCTAACTCCACTAAGGTAACAGGTAAATCGGCGGATAAAGTAGAAGCTAAACGTGGCTGCAAAGGTGGCTCAGTAAATACACAGCTTGCCCCAGCTGCGGCTAGTTGCTGGCGCATTTTTTGAACATGACGTGCACCTGGCTGAATTTCTGCAGAAATAGCAAATACACCAGCATGCTTTAAGCCATAAGCCTGCTCAAAATAATTAAAGGCTTCATGAAACACAAAAAAAGGTTTTTGTTTAGTGTTGCCCAGTTGCTGCTTGATATGTGTATTTGTCAGCGCCAGTGCTTGCTTAAACTGCGTTAAATTGGCTTGATAGAGTGTTGCATTATTTGGATCAAGTTTGGCAAGGTCATTTGCCATTTTTTCTGCAATAATGAGTGCATTCTGCGTTGAAAGCCATAAGTGGGTATCAATAGAACCGGGAGCATGATCATGATCGTGCTCATCATGTGCGTCATGCTCAGTCGAAAAATGTAACAGCTGTATTGTAGGAAGTTTTTGGATAGCTACAGTAGGCAATTTACGACGAGCTAAAGGTTTAGCTAAAAAGGTTTCTAGATCATTGCCAATCCAGTACACAAGGTCGGCTTGCTCAATACGTGTAATATCAGAAGGGCGCAATGCATAATGATGCGGGGAAGCGCCAGGCGGAAGTAAAACTTCTGTTGTTGCCTGCCCCTGAGTAATAGCTTCTGCTATAAACTGCAGCGGCTTGATGCTGGTAAGTACGGTAACCTGCGCTTGAGAGGTGCTGCTGAGCAGTAATAATGCGCAAAAAAAGAATGATCGCAACACAAGATTATACTCCTGAATAGAAAGGTTATATAATAACATCTCTTTTAAGAGGATGCTGCATCCATGCAAAAAAAAATACCAGTTTGTGAGCCACACAATCATCATCAATGCATTGATAATGCTTTAACTAATGCAGAGACGTTGTGCTCAGAAAAAGGGCTGCGTTTAACCGCTTTGCGCAAGCGTGTATTAGAGCTTGTATGGCAAAGCCATAAGCCACTGGGCGCTTATGATATTTTGGGCGTATTAAGTACAGAAGACGGCCGTCGTGCGGCTCCTCCTACAGTCTATCGAGCGTTAGATTTTTTATTAGAAAACGGTTTAATTCATCGCATTGCTTCATTAAATGCCTATGTGGGTTGTAATCATCCTGGGGTTGCCCATGAAGGTCATTTTTTAATCTGCCGCGAATGCCATATTGCCCAAGAACTACCCCATAGCAGTATTGATCAAGCTATTTTGGCTGCGGCTAAACAAGCCGGTTTTACTGTAGAGCAGCAAACAGTTGAAGTTTTAGGGCTTTGTTATGCTTGTGAGGCCAACGCATGAGTGACACGCTCATTCGCTTACAGGGCGTCAACCTAAAACTGGCAGACCAACAAGTGTTAGATCAGGTTGATCTGAGCATACACAATAATGAAATCGTCACCTTGGTAGGCCCTAACGGTTCAGGTAAAACAACCCTAGTACGCACCTTATTAGGTTTGCTTAAACCAGATTCTGGCGAAGTATGGCGAGCAGCTAAGCTGCGTATTGGCTATATGCCACAAAAGCTGGCCGTACATGAGACTATGCCGCTGACTGTATTTCGCTTTTTGCGCATGGTGCCTAACGTAACGCGAGAATCTGCATTAGCTGCGCTGACAGAGGTGGGGGCTGTTAAGGTTATTGACAGCCCTATTCAGCGTATTTCAGGTGGTGAATTACAACGCGTATTGCTGGCACGCGCTTTACTGCGTCAACCACAATTATTAGTGCTGGATGAACCTGTGCAAGGTGTAGATGTTAATGGGCAATTAGAGCTTTATGAGTTGATTGCACAGGTACGTAAACGCTATCAATGTGGTGTACTTATGGTCTCTCATGACCTGCATTTGGTAATGAAAGCTACAGACCGTGTGGTGTGTTTAAATCATCATGTTTGCTGTTCAGGACACCCTGAGGCGGTGAGTGAAGACCCTGCTTTTATTGAGCTATTTGGGCGTACAGCGGCCAATAATCTAGCAGTTTATCATCATCAGCATGACCATCAACACGACCTGCATGGTTGCGTATTATCTCCAGCACAACATCAACATGGACCACATTGTAAACATCATGCCTGACTTTCTGTTATATGCCCTCATTGCGGGCTTATCACTTGCTGTTGTCGCTGGGCCTTTGGGTTCTTTTGTGGTGTGGCGGCGTATGGCGTATTTTGGCGATACCTTGTCACACTCCGCACTTTTTGGCGTAGCTTTAGGCTTGCTATTGAATATTAATCTCACCTTAGCCGTCATCGTTGGCTGCCTTTTATTGGCGTTAGTACTGGTCGCTTTACAAGCACGTCAGCCTATAGCTTCCGATACTTTGCTTGGGATTCTTGCCCATAGCACGCTCTCTTTGGGGTTAGTAACGCTCAGCTTTATGAAAGAAGTGCGGGTTGATCTTATGGGTTACCTTTTTGGTGATTTACTTGCCATTAGTCCAGATGACTTACTTTGGATTCTGCTAGGTTGCGTCATTGTTATGTGCTGTATTTTGTTATTATGGAAGCCTTTGCTTTCTATTACTGTGCATGAGGAATTGGCCAAAGTAGAGGGCTTACCCGTTGCAGGTTTGCGTTTAGCGCTTATGCTATTGATTGCTATGGTGATTGCTGTGGCTATGAAAATCGTAGGTGTGTTGTTAATTACAGCATTGTTAATTATTCCAGCAGCTGGTGCCCAGCGTCATGCGCGTAGCCCTGAGCAGATGGCGGTAGGTGCTAGCTTAGTAGGTACCCTGGCTGTTTGTGGTGGTCTGAGCCTATCATGGTGGTTTGATACACCTGCTGGGCCTTCAATTGTGCTTTGTGCAGCCATCTTTTTTCTCTGTAGTTTTGTGATACCCAAACGAGCCTAAACAAACTGTGGTTTTGTCTAAGGTCGACACAGTGTAGACTTTCGCCAGTTTTTGATTGGAACATGACTGAATGAAAACCTTATCTTTGCGTGCTGTACTTTTAAGTTTGATTTGTGCACTGCTTACAGCTTGCCAAACAACTTCGCAGCCATCTGCAGTAAAAATTGATGAATTTGCTATAGAACAGCAAGTTTTTAACCAGTATTTACAAGCAGGTGATTTAGCCTTTGCGACTGAGCAGCTGCTCGCTATTGAAGAAAATACCGATAATGCTGAAAACCTTGCTCAGATGCGCAAGCAGTTGGCGGATGCTTGGCTAGTACGTGGTCAGCAAGCTATTAATGACAAGAATCTAGAGCAAGCCAGTCATGCGTTAACGCAAGCAAAACAGCTATTACCTAATGCTCCCGCATTAACGGTAGATTTGTCTAAAGCATTGGGTGCTGCTCAGGCAAAATCACGTGCTCTACAAAACCGTCGCGCAGCAGCTAGCGCGCAGGCAGTCAAACCTAAAGCCAAAGAAGAGCCTGTTGAGCCGGTAGTTATCACTAAGCCATCAGAAAAATTAGTACCTAGTTTAAAGGTGGCAAAAATTGTTTCACTAGAAGTGCTGGATACGAGTAATGATAGCAAACTACTTAATGTGCTGGATAAAGTCGCTGCAGATGTGATTAAGCATCACTACACCATCGTTGTTGAAGTCCGTAATACACGTGATTTTCATTGGGTAGTAGCCTTACTGATGCCGCGCGTGAAGAAAAATGATCAGTTTTATCAACCAAAGATTGTTGAGGTGATAAAACCTGAACAGGTGCCACAAATTGTACTATCAGAAAAACTTTAGTTATTCTTTTTTGTTATGAATTTATTTTCAAATATTCTTTTTAATTCTAAATATTGTACGGCACACTAGCCTGCAACTGATACCCAAGGTTTATTGTGATTAGTTTTCACCAAGTATTTAAAAGCTACTTTGTTAAAGGGCGAGAAGTAGCAGCGCTAAAGCCTATCGACTTGCAGATTGCTAAAGGCGAAGTGTTTGGTCTTATTGGGCATTCAGGCGCAGGTAAAAGTACTTTATTACGTTTGATTAACCGCCTAGAAGAACCAAGTGGCGGTAAGATCATTATTGATGGCGAGGAAGTAACAGCCTTTACTAAGACAGAGTTGCGTCATTTTCGCCAGCAAGTGGGAATGATTTTTCAGCACTTTAATTTACTTTCTTCAAAAACAGTGGCAGATAACATTGCTTTACCTTTGCGTTTAGCAGGCAGTTTGCCAGAAGCTAAGATTAAGGCACGCGTTACTGAGTTATTAGCTAGAGTTGGTTTAAGCGAGCATGCGCAGAAGTATCCAGCGCAGTTGTCTGGCGGACAAAAACAGCGAGTGGGTATAGCGCGAGCGCTATCAACCAACCCCAAAATTTTATTGTGTGATGAAGCTACAAGCGCGCTTGATCCACAAACAACAGCTCAGGTATTAGATTTACTGGCTGAAATTAACCGCGAGTTAGGCTTAACCATTGTATTAATTACACATGAAATGGACGTTATTCGCCGTGTGTGTGATCGCGTTGCGGTGATGGACGCTGGTGTTATTGTCGAGCGAGGCGATGTAACAGAAGTATTCTTACATCCACAGCATCAGACAACTCAGCGTTTCGTGCATGAAGCCGAAGGGGATGGCAGTCCAGAGCAACAGCAAGATTTTAGTAAGGTGCAGGGGCGTATCGTGCGTCTAACCTTCTTAGGCGACTCAACCTATTCGCCAATATTAGGACAGGTTGCCCGCGATACCCATGTTGATTACAGCATTTTATCGGGGCGAATTGGACGTATTAAAGATACGCCTTGTGGGCAGTTAATGGTGGCACTCACAGGTGATAAAGCAGAACAAGCAGAGCAGCAACTGCGTGCGGCTGGTGTAGATGTAGAGGTGGTACGCACATGATTGAATTAATAACAGAGCTATTTGCCAGTACTGACTGGAGCGAAATCGCTACAGAAAGCTTAAATACCCTGTATATGCTAGCGGGCTCTTTGCTGCTAACTACCTTATTAGGCGTGCCATTAGGTATATTTTTGTTTTTAACTGGACCTGATCAACTGTGGTCAAATAAGCCTGTGTATATGTTGGTGGGCTTTATCGTGAATCTGCTGAGGTCGATTCCCTTTATTATTTTGGTAGTGATCTTGGCGAGTGTGCAAGCCATTATCTTCCCAACCAGTTTGCCAGGTGTGGCAGATATTGTTGTGATGCTGACTGTAGGCGCTGTTCCTTTTTTAGCGCGTTTAGTGGAAACAGCGTTACGTGAAGTGGATCGCGGTATTATTGAAGCAACCCAGTCCATGGGCGCTCGTGTTGGGCAAATCGTGTGGAGTGCATTATTGCCAGAAGCACGTCCTAGTTTAATTGCAGCAATAACAGTTACAGGTATTACCTTGGTTGGCTATACCGCCATGGCAGGTATTATTGGTGCTGGTGGTTTAGGCGACTTGGCTATTCGCTATGGTTACCAACGTAACCAAATGGACATCACTATTATTTGTGTTGTGTTGCTATTGGTGTTTGTGCAAGTGCAGCAAGTCATAGGTGATCGTCTAGTGATTCATTTTTCACGGAAATAACATAAGCCGAAAACGGCAAACTTTTAGGAGCATGGCAATGAAAAAACTATTAGTCGCACTCACTGCATTTGCCGCTATATCGGCTAACGCAGGTACTTTAACCGTCGGCGCTACACCTGTGCCACATGCTGAAATTTTAGCCTTTGTTAAACCTGCATTAGAAAAAGAAGGCGTAGAATTAAAAATCAAAGAGTTTACTGATTATGTTCAGCCAAACTTACAGCTAGCACGTAAAGGCATTGATGCTAACTTTTTCCAACACCAACCTTATTTGGATGAGTTTGCCACTTCACGTAAATTAGCTTTGGTTAGCGTAGCAGGTGTACATATTGAGCCTATTGGTATTTATGCCAACCAACTTAAGTCATTAGATGACTTAAAAGAAGGCGCAACTATCATTATCCCAAATGATGTGACTAATGGTGGTCGTGCTTTATTACTACTGGATAAAGCCGGTGTAATTAAGCTTAAAGCAGATGCAGGTATTGCCGCTAAAGTGAAAGATATTGTTGAGAATCCAAAAAAAGTAGTCATTCGCGAGTTTGAAGCCCCTATGATTCCACGTGCATTCAAACAAGCTGACTTAGCGTTAATTAATACCAACTATGCGTTAGATGCAGGGTTAAACCCAACAAAAGACGCACTCTTTATTGAAGGTGCAGACTCACCTTACGTGAATATTTTGGTAACCCGTGAAGACAATAAAGATTCAGAAGATGTGCAAAAACTGATCAAAGTACTGCATAGTGAAGAAGTGAAAAACTTCATCAATGAAAAATACCAAGGCGCGATTTTACCAGCGTTTAATTAATAGCTGAGCACGCCTAAATCAAAACACCCTCAATGAGCTTGGCTGGTTGAGGGCGTTTTTTATGGTACAGCTAGCGGCCTAATCAAGGGTTTGAACGCCGTTATAACTAAGTGAGGCTATTATGGAAAGGCTGCTTAGTCATTTAAAACAGCAAAAATATATAAAACGCCAAGCTGTTTTACAATTAGAAAAGTACACAGGTATTGCTAGGCAGCATATTTGGTATGAATATGTAAAAGGCAATATTGAACGCATTGGTAAACAAGATGGCAAAGTGGTTTATCTGTTTACTGGCCATGAATGCCTTGTTCAAACCGATGATGTAGATAATGCGTTGATTGAGTTTGGGCCTAAAGGTGAAACATTAGGTTTTGACGTTGACAATTTAACCTATGGTTCTGATAAATCGGATGAAGAGCTGGCAGCGTTAATACGTCAGTTAACAGCACAATCCTATATAAAACTCATAGACCCAGTGTTATATCCTTTCTTCAAAAGGCTTACTAGAGTGGTTAGATATCATTTTCTATCGTGGGAAGAAGAGGCTGATGTAAGGCTGGCAGATCGTTATATTTTGCTTGAATAATGGCTGATAAGGCTCAGTTTCAGGCTTAGTTATTTAGCTTGCCAATCACAAAAACAGCCTACGGCTAAAGTGCTATCTGCCGAAACGGGACGGTTTTCTATTAAGGCATTGAGCACAGGCTCGATAAAGCTATTGCTCGAATTACACACTGCACCTTCGCTATAAGGACCAAAATAGGCGAGCTTGCCTTGTTTATCCCAAATTGCCACGGCAGGCGATGCAGGTAGCTTTTCCATACCCACCAAACCTGATAAGTGGTTAAGCTTTTCTAACTGTTTAGGTAATGTGCCGTTGGTATTTGGCTTTTGTACGTGGTAAAAATCTACCTGATCAGAAAAATGTTCCAGTAACTCTATCAGGTGTTGTTGGTTGCCAACGTTGCAAGGGCAGCTAGGATCCCAAAAGTGTACAAAACGAATTTTACCTTCACCTGCAATAGCGTTAGGTAACTGTAGTTCACTGCCACTAAATACTGCTGTAGTTTCATTAAACGCACGAATAAAACGCGATTGATACCACCATAATGCAAACAACATAATGGCGACCCAGACGATAACAATGCTTGTGGTAATAATAACTTTGCGAGAAGGTAGTGACATAAATTGAGTTGGCTCCGCGTAGGGCTGAACAACTATAAAATAGAGTGATAATTATGCTAAGTGAACAGGATATCCAACAGCTTCATCAACAGCTACAGCCATTCTCAGAAGATATGCAAGAACCTGAGTTGGCGCAAAAGTGGCGTTCATTCTATCAGTTGGAATTAAACTCGCTACCTTGTTCGGTCACAAACCGCTTTGGTTGTATTTATGCGGCAGGTTTTCGTGTGGCTGTGCAAACCTATGAGCAAGCACAAGCCAAAGGAACAGTGTTTATTCTGCATGGCTATTTTGACCATATGGGGCTCTATGGCAATGCAATACGCTGGGCATTAGCTGAGAACTTTTCGGTTGTGTGTTTTGACTTGCCTGGACATGGACTAAGTTCAGGACAGCGTGCAGGTATTGATAGTTTCTCGCAGTATAGCGAAGTTTTTACAGCGTTAGTGCAGCATGAGTACATTCAAAAATTACCTCAGCCATGGCATGTTTTTGCACAAAGTACTGGCTGTTCAGTTATTACGGAGTATTTGTTAAGTCGCCCATTTGGTGACGAATTTGGCACTATTATGTTTTTAGCACCGTTAGTGCGTCCTTGTTCTTGGATGCGCTCACGCCTGGCTTTTCATATGCTTAAGTCGGTAATTACTAGTGTTAAACGAGTATTTAGTAACAATTCTCATGATGCGCAATTCTTGAGTTTCCTGCAACGTGACCCACTGCAGCCGTTGGAAATTCCAACCACTTGGGTGGGGGCGCTAAATCTATGGCTAGAAAAAGTAGAGGCTGCGCCTAAAGGTCATCGACCTATTGTTTTGGTGCAAGGCGGTGACGATGGCACTGTTGATTGGCAGCACAATGTGCCGTTGATAGCTCATTGGTTTGATTTGCAAGCACAGCTATTTTTGCCAACCGCTAAGCATCATTTAGTTAATGAAAGTGCTAACTATAGAGATGAAATCTTTGGTTTTTTAAGCCGCCAATTATCGAGGTAACCGAATGGATTTAGCTTATCTAATACGTTTTGCTGAAACTATGACGCGTAATGCTTTTGCCTACCGAAAAACACAAAGAGGAGAAAACATAGATGCCTACTGGCATGGGAAGGATAAGTTGATTTTAACGGTGCAACTTGGTGACCAGTGGTATGCGTTAAGTAAAGATAAAGCCGATAACCTCCTATTTGCCGTCGCCAAGCAAGAGCAAGTGATATCTAAAACGCCACTGACTAAGCATGAGTTTTTAGCCTATCCAAGCATAGATCATCTATTTCATTATGGTGATACAGCTATTAGTACTTGGTTAGAAAGTTGCCATTGGGACACAGATGAAGGCTACAACGATAACTTTCCTGACCCAGCTGCTGATAGGTATGTTCGTTGGTTTCAGCAGCAAGATCCTTTTTATAATAGCGATGACGTTTATTTTATCAGTCATGGGTGGAGTTTTATCTGGCCAGAAGACGATACTATTTTAGAGTGGGATCCTGAATTAGATTTCACCTTAATTACCCTCAAAGAGGCTGAGCCTTGGTATGAAGTTTGGTTTAATAAAACAGCCCAAGCATTTATCGCTTTTGAGCGCAACAGTTAACTTAGCCGGCTCAGCGTTTGCTCAGTTATATGCTTAAGCAAGCGCTGAGTATGATGCTAGTTAATCTGGCAGGTAGACAGTCACTACCTGGGTGCCTTTTCCATCAAAGCGAAAAATAACTTGGGAAATTCCTACTGAAAAGTCATCTGTAATAATGAGTTCATGTTTATTTTTCCAGACAAATATATCGCTCTGTTGGGTTAACTGGTAGGTATCGCTCAACAGCATAGTTTTTAACTCAGGCATATTCTCTAGCATAGCTTGCACATACAGCACATAGGCTTGCTTAATGGCGGTGTTAGGGTAATAACACTCATCTGCGAGCTCTATACCCTCTGGGCTGTATACAGTGTCTTTGCACTGCACTTGAGTTGCACTAGATGCAAGCTCGTCTAATGGAGCAGCTTGTGCAGAAAGACTCAAAACAAGCGCTAAACATAGGTAGAACAAAGGACGCATAATTGTTCCTTAGAACAAGTAAGATTAAAACTGCAGCATTTGCACGCAGGCATTGTAATAGGCTTGCCCTTCAGCTGATTCTGCAAAATCAGCAAAGGCTTTTAGTTCAGGATGACTAAGATCGCCATAGACAATAATCATTGCTTGGTTAATGTCATACGTACTGGGCTTAAATAAGCTGATGTTTTGCAGTGCACCTGAGGTAAGCGTTGAGAGGTCACCTAACCCTGGAATGTTTAAGTTAGCATTGTTGGTTTGCTGTTTAATGATTTGGCTTTGCAATTGGTTCAGTGCTGCTTGAATAGGCAGGCTGGCGCGCAAGCGATCTAGTTCACGTTGACGAGTAACATCAAGACTCCATGATGGCTGATGTCGGTATGTTTTAATTTTACTTAGCTGCGTCGCATTTACTTCAGCTTTGACGACCTGCATTCCCGCTTTTGAATTAAAAAAGTCGAGTGCTGCTTGTGGTGACACTAATTGCTGACGTAGGGTTTCAGTGGCTTTGCGCTGAAAAGCTTGAGGTTGCCAACTAATCGATGGGGTAAATCCTGTTTTTTGTGTAATTTCTTGTTGTAGTAATGGCAAAGCTTGCTCAAAATGTACTGCTTGTTGTTTCCAGCCTGCCAGCTCGTATAAATCGTCATAGCTATCAGCATGGGCCTGTGCAGAAATGCCCAGCCACAGCCAAGCAAATAGAGCCTGCAAAAACCACACTTTTTTGTAAGTCGCTATTTTTTTCAAGGTAATCATTAAAAACTCCTCACTGAAGGTTTTACCTATGAGTGCATTCGCGTCGAATCCCCTGTTTGAGCGTGTAGCCGATGATTTAGCAACCCATGGTTGGACTCAACAAAATATTTTTTTGCCTGAAGATCTGACCCTGGCCTTAGCACAAGAGTGCCGTAATCGCGCACAAGCAGGTCAAATGAATCAAGCAGGTATTGGCTCTGGGATTGATCCAGTGATTAAAGAGTCAATTCGAGGCGATAGCATTATGTGGCTAAATGAAGGGCAAAGTCCTTCGATTGATCGCTATCTTAATCTGATGGATAGCTTTAAAAATACGCTTAACCAAAGTTTATTTTTAGGTTTGGAAGATTACGAATGCCATTTTGCATGGTATCCCCCAGGTGCTTATTACAAAAAACATCTAGATCGTTTTCGTGATGATGATCGTCGGACAGTGACCAGTGTGCTCTATCTTAATGAAGGCTGGTTACCTGAGTTTGGGGGTGAAATGCGCATGCACTTAGGCGCTAATAAAGTGTACGACGTTAGCCCGCGCTTGGGTACTATGATGTTCTTTATGTCAGCAGACTGGCCGCACGAAGTTTTGGCAGCAACTAAAGATCGCCTGTCAATTGCGGGCTGGTTTCGCCGCCGAGCAGATAATCCTCTATTTGTTTAAAAGGCTACGCAATACCGATTAATTGGCGCTTTTCTACGGCTATAGCCTAATAGGTACAGAGTTTGAACTTTTGTACAGTAAAGGAAAAAATCTAGGGAAAAGCTTATGTGCATGCATGCGTACAAGCGTTTTGGTTATTGGTATGTAACTCTGCTTATGGTGCATCTAATGAGCATCGCTAGCGGCTGGCAAGCTATAGGTTTTGCAACCAAGCCTATGTTTGGCGTGAGCTTAAGTGTTCTAGTATTGCTTAGCTGTTTTCACTGTCCTCGCATCCAAAGCGTACTTTTTAGCGCAATTATTTTAGGTACTTTGGGTGATATTGCTTTGATGCTGCCAGACTCGCAGCTTAATTTTATGTTGGGCTTAGGTTTTTTCTTAGTTGGGCATCTGTTGTATGTGGTGATTTTTGCGTTAGAGCAAAAAGGCTATCCATCCAGTAGAAATGCTGGTCTTTTCCTCTTTTTCTTACTCTTGCTAGGCGCTGCTGTTTATAGCTTTCTTTTGCCACATCTAGGAGATTTATCGGTTCCCGTATTGTTTTATATAGTGGTCATTTTGGCTATGGCATGGTTTGCTTTTGGACGTAAAGACCATGTTGTGCCTTTTAGCTTTACTATGGTTCAGCTTGGCGCTATTTGCTTTTTAGTTTCAGATAGCTTGCTAGCAATTGACCGTTTTATTGGTAGTTTCCCATTGGCACAAGAACTCTTGATGTTGAGCTATTTATTAGCGCAATTTTGTATCGTAATTGGTATTACTTGGCAGTGGAAAGCAACTAAAAGCCTATAAGTAGAGATTTCTTGCAAAGCTGTTACAAAGCTTTGCAGGGATAATCTGTTTGCATTAGTATCCTAAGTTGCTCTATCCGAGCATTAGTTGCCGATTCAAATTGTTTATCAAGATAATATTGCGTGCAACGCCTCAAGAAAGCTACAAAATAGCGTTAAAAACAAATATCTTAGTGTTATCGCGCTAGTGATGTGCGTTTACTGCCAATTATTCGAAAAAAGGTATAAGTAGCATGAAGCGTTTATTATCAATGGGTTTAGCCTGTTTAGCACTAACATCGTCTTTAGCATTTGCCCAGCAAGTGCGTGAGTTTTCAGTATCTACTGTATTATCTGATGCTTTTCCATGGGGGCAAGCAGCCACCAAATGGGCCGAGCTAGTTGAAGAACGCTCACAAGGCCGTATCAAACTTAAAGTCTATCCTAACGCTCAGCTAGTCTCGGGTGATCAAACCCGTGAGTTTTCTGCAATGCGTAGCGGTTTGATTGATATGGCGGTTGGCTCAACAATTAACTGGTCAACTCAGGTTCCAGAAGTTAACTTGTTTTCCTTACCTTTCTTGATGCCAGATGATGCGGCTGTGGATGCTGTAACGCAAGGCGAAGCAGGTAAGCAAATCTTTGCGGCGATTGAAAAACGAGGCGTAAAACCACTGGCATGGGGTGAAAACGGCTTTCGTGAAATTTCTAACTCTAAGCTCGCCATTACCAAACCAGCAGATTTAAAAGGGCTTAAAATTCGCGTTGTAGGATCGCCATTATTCCTTGATACCTTTAATGCATTGGGTGCTAACCCAACTCAAATGAGCTGGACAGATGCACAACCTGCGTTAACTACAGGTGCAGTAGATGGTCAGGAAAATCCTATTGCGGTATATGATGTTGCACGTATTGACCGTGCTAATCAGAAATACCTCACACAATGGCACTACATGAATGATCCACTGATTTTTGGTGTGAGTCAGCGTGTGTGGAAAACCTTAAGTGCCGAAGATCAAAAGCTTCTACAAGAAACAGCGATTGAAGCAGGGCAATGGGAAATTGCAAAAGCCCGCAGTGAGCTAGCTACAACCCTTGACCGCATTCGTAGCTATGGCATTGATGTGCGTGAACTCACAGCAGAAGAGCATGCAGCCTTTGTGCAGGCTACGCAGTCAGTTTACGAAAAATGGACACCAAAAATTGGTGCTGATTTAGTCGAAAAAGCACAAACAGCTATTAAAAATCGTTAGTTTTTTGCTGCAAGTTTCGGCTTGCAGCCTCGTTAAAAGAAGTTTTCTATGTCTAGCCCAAAATCTCGACCTGAGTCGTGGTTAGCCATTATTGCGTTGGCTGGTATTGCTATCATCAGTTTAGGCAACGTAATGGTTCGCTACTTCACTAATGCCTCCTTTGCTTATACTGAAGAGTTTTCTGTTTTCTTTTTAGTGGTTCTTACCTTTGCTGGTGCTGCGGTGGCTGCACGCACCAACGAGCATATACGCATTACTGTTCTCGAAGACCGTTTGCCTGCCTCTGGTAGGCGAGCATTGTACGTATTGCAATGGTTAGGAAGCCTAGCTGTTTTAGGTTTAATTATTTGGTACGGCAGCCTTGTGGTGTATGAAGCTTATGAATGGGAGGAACAATCGCCAGGTGGTTATCCGATTTGGATTTATCAAATTTGGTTACCCATCTTAGCCTTGATGATTGCTTTTCGTACCACTCAAAACTTAATTTGTCGCTGGAAAAATGCAGACACACGGGAGGACGCACAATGAGTCCTGACATGTGGATGCTATTAATTTTCGGACTGTGTTTACTATTAGGCATGCCTGTAGCCTATGCGCTTGGATTAGGTGGAGCAGCGGGTATTCTTATTGGCTTGTCACCAGATATGCTGGCGACTTTAGGCACAAACACCTATAACAGCGTTGCCAAATACCCTCTTGTTGCCATTCCATTATTTATTTTGACGGGCTTGATATTTGAGCGAGCGGGCGTAGCGGCTAGCTTGGTGAGGTTTGCTCAATCGTTGATTGGACGTCGTCATGGTGGCTTAGCTGTTGTGGCGATTTTAGTCTGCCTGATTATGGGTGGAATGAGCGGCTCTGGCCCTGCGGATGCCGCAGCAGTTGCCATGGTTATGCTACCGAGCATGACTAAAGCGGGCTATCCTCGCCCGTTTTCAGCGTCACTCATTGCGGCGGCATCTTCTACAGCAATCTTAATTCCGCCTTCTATTGCGCTGATTTTGTACTCGGTCATGATGCCAGGCGTGGATCTGCGAGCGCTTTTTGCCGCAGGCTTGTTGCCAGGTATTTTGGCTGGTTTATCCTTATTGGTGCCGGTTTTTATCTTAGCTAAACGCAATGGTTGGGAAAGCAAGCAACAGAGCGATGAAGAGAATAAAATCTCCATCAAGAAAAGCTTTATAGAGGCTTTGCCAGCACTTTTTGCCCCTATTTTAATTTTAGGTGGTTTGCGCTCAGGTTTATTTACACCTACTGAAGCTGCTGTAGTAGCCGTTGCTTATGGCTTGTTAATAGGTGCTTTTATCTACCGTATGCTGACATGGCGTGTATTAACTGAGATTTTTACGGAAGCCGCAAAAATTTCAGGCGTAGTGTTATTAATTATTTCACTGGCAGGCATTTTTGCGTGGGCAGGCACTACCTTAGGTACGTTCACTAAGCTGGCTGAAGCTATGTTGGGTATTTCGGAAAATCCAATGATTTTGCTGTTATTAGTTATGTTGTTGGTGCTAATTGCAGGCATGTTGCTAGATGCTATTTCAATTTATTTGATCTTAACGCCTGTTTTGATTCCACTGATTCAGCACTTTGGCTGGAATCCAGTATGGTTTGGAATTTTGCTGGCTATGAACATTGCTATCGGCCAGTTTACGCCCCCTGTTGCTGTGAATTTAATGGTAACTACCAAGGTGGCTAATATTAAATTAGAACATACCTTTGTGTGGGCTATGCTCTTTATGGTGACCATGTTTGCTGCGTTATTAGTGGTAATGGCATTTCCCGAAATTGCCTTATGGTTGCCGCGTTATTTAGGCTATGCGGTTTAATAGAAAGCGCCGAAAATGAACTGACCCCGAAAAGATGGACATGCTTTTCGGGGTTTTTTATCGGCTGTTATTACCATTTACGTGGCTGTTTTATTTTTTTAGCTTTTACCCCAGAGGAGTAGCTGTTTAGATGCGCTTGCTCAGGCGTCCCTGAAATCATATAGCCTAAGCCAGAACAGAAACTGATAAAAAATAGCCCAGCGATAATAATGAGTGCTGCCTGCATCTCATGAATACTAATAACTCCAGCAAAGTATTCAATAGTTAATTGATAAATAAAGTAACCGTCATAAAGCAACTTATAGTTACCTAATAAAGTGCTAGCTATTGCTAAAATAAATGCCCAACAACAGATACTTAAAATAGAAATATGTTGCTTTTGCACACGAAAGAAATCAGCAGATATAGCTACAGATACTGCAACCCACAAAGCAATAACTGCATAAAACAAGCTAAAGCCTTTTCGAGTAATAAATTCATTAAAAGCGATAAGTAAAGCAATGGCTGATACGGCAGAGCCTAGGTAAAAACAAAAACTATGGAAAAATCCTAAAAAGAAGTTGGCTATCAGGTTAGGCCGGCGGGCTAGTACATTGGTGATGGGCTTTAATAATTGCTCAGTTAGCATATTTAGAATAAAGCCAATCGCAAAACTAAAGCAAAATCCCAGAGCGGCATAAAAGAATAACGATGCACTTTCTATAATAATTAAGCCGACGAAGGCTACGAATGGGAAATTTGATTTTAAAAAGCGCATGACTTGCCTGTTATTCTGCCTAGGAAATCCATTTTTACTAACTGAGTATTATGCTAGAAAATAAAAGAATAAACCGCGTCATAATGCAAAAATCAATAAAATATAGAGTGTATCCTTGATTTTTTATGTAAATCAGCAGAAACAAGTCAAAACAGGCTCAAAAAGCGGTTTATTCCCCATCTAGTTGAAGAGAACATATCTCATCATAAGTGCTCATCCCTTACATAGTTACTAGATTTAATCTTGGGTAATGAATAGTCTAGATTGTTATATGAAATTTAGTGCACAGTGTGGCAGCCATAAATTAGGAAAATCGTATGGGATTTGGAGATCAACTAATTAACACGATGAAAGCCTTCTTCGCACGAGTCCCTACAGAACAAAAGAGGGTTGCAGCGGAAAAAGAGTATGCGCAAGGTGTTGACCTTTACAATGGTGGAGAATGTAGTGCCACTGAGCGCCAACAAGCGCTGGCTTTATTTCTTACAGCAAGTAAAAAACACAACTTATCAGCACAATGGGCGTTAGCTGTTCTGTATAGAGAGCAAAACGACTATAAAAATGCAGCTTTTTGGCTAACCCAAGCGGCTCAGCGCAATCATGTGCAGGCACAATATAGGCTGGGCTGTTGCTATGAGGCTGGAGAAGGTGTAGCACAGAATGCGGAGCAGGCGGTGCATTGGTTTCAGCTGTCGGCTCAGCAAGATTACGCGCCTGCGCAATATGCACTAGGCACTTGTTATCTGGAGGCCACTGGCGTAGCTCAGAACCTTATTGAAGCACAACGCTGGCTGTTGCTGGCCGCCAATCAAAAAGATGCAGGCGCACAGGCGATGTTGGGCTGGCTATATCGTGATGGAAAAGGCGTAGAGCAAAGTTATAGCAAAGCTGCATATTGGTTACAGCGCGCTGCTAGGAATGGTGATGCTGATGGGCAATGTATGCTGGGCGACCTGCATCGTGAAGGTACAGGCGTAGAGCAAAGCTATGAAAAAGCAGCTTTTTGGTATGAAAAGGCTGCCGCTCAAGGTGATGCGGATGCGCAACGTTTATTAGCCTCTTTGTACCAGCAAGGCAAAGGAGTTAAGCAAGACATCGCCAAAGCCATACAGCTCTATCAGGCGGCAGCAGACCAGAATAGCCCCATAGCTCAGCGCAGTCTAGGTTTTATCTACAGTGAAGGAAAGCAAGTTGCCATTGATTGGGTTGAAGCCTTTGCTTGGTTTAAGCAAGCAGCTGAGCAGGATGACCTTATTGCACTGTTTATGCTGGGTGATTTGTACCAAAAAGGTCAGGGTGTTGCACAAAACACTCAGCTAGCCAATGACGCTTACCTAAAAGCAGTGACTTTGGCGCACCGTTTGGCCGCCCAAGGTAATGCCGCAGCACAATGTTTGTTGGGCGAAAGTTATCGTGATGGAAAAGGCGTTGCGCAAGATAGCCAACTAGCTTTGCAATGGTATCTGAAAGCGGCAGAGCAAAAGGATGCAGATGCTCAAAATGCTTTAGGACTTATCTATACGGAAGGTCGAGGCGTTACTGTTGATTTAGCCAAAGGCTTTAGTTGGTTTGAACAAGCAGCACAGCAAGGGCATGGTGAAGCGCAATTTAACCTTGCCGTCATGTACAAAAATGGTGAGCATGTTCAGCCTGATATGGCTACTGCTCTTAAGTGGTACCATGCTGCTGGCGAGCAAAATGTAGCCAATGCGCTGTATAACCTAGGGGTGTTCTACGAAGAAGGTAAAGGTGTTACACAGGATTCTCAGCAGGCGCTAAAGTACTATACAAAAGCAGCTGCGCTGGGTTTTGCCGAAGCGCAGAATAATCTTGCTATCTCGTATGCCTCAGGTAAAGGTGTAGAACAAAATAAGGCCCTAGCACGCGAATGGTATAAGGCCGCAGCAGCGCAAAATGATGCTAAAGCACAGTACAATCTAGGCCATATCTACCAACATGCTGATGGTGTTGCACAAGATTTAACCCAAGCCAGTGAGTGGTATAACAAAGCAGCATTAAACGGGCATGTTCTTGCACAGTTTAGGTTAGCGCGTTTATATGAAGAGGGTGAAGGTGTCGCACAAGATTATCAACAAGCTCTGTTTTGGTATAACAAAGCTGCTGAAAAGGGAGATGCCGATGCTCAGTATAACCTTGCACTGCTGTATGACTATGCGCATGGCACTGAGCGTAATGTTGACTTGGCTATGCACTGGTACAAAATGGCCGCTGATCAGGGCGATGCCAGCGCACAATACAGCCTTGGTTGGATGTACCAACATGGCGACGAAATACCTGTTGATTACCAGCAAGCCTTATTCTGGTATGAAAAAGCCATAGAGCAAAAACATCCACAGGCGGCGTTCAATCTAGCAGTTATGTATGAAACAGGGCAGGGTGTGGATAAAAATCTTGAGCGTGCTTTGGCGCTTTATCAACTGGCGCATGATGAAGGCGAAGAAGAGGCTCATGAAGCTATTCAGCGCTTAGCTACATAGGGTTTGGCTCAGCATAAAGCACTAAGGCTGTTGTTCTAGTCCTTGCCAATCCAAACCGAACCTCGCCAAATATTTACGCAGTCGATCGGCATCATTTGGGTTGGCTTTTTGTTGGCGTGATATAGCAAATAGCTGGCGGCCTGCATCGGATAAACTGCTGGCGCGGCGGCATGTGTCTAGTACGCCTTGTAGCTGATACTGATCGAATAAGTCCAGTTCATGCTCTACAGGAAGATCAATTGTAGTGGCAGGTACGCTGGCGTACCAATCAGCACGTAACCGAGCTATTTCTTCGTTGACTTGCTCTTCACTAATACAGCTGGCTTCTGCTAGGGTTACCATGCGCGTAATAGAAGCGCTTAGTTCACGAAAGTTACCTTTCCATAAAGCAGCTTTACTGCAAGCAAAGGCCAGATAGCGCTGACGTGCTTCTTGGCTAAAACGAATATTGACTTGATGCTGTTGTTCGTATTTGCGTAGCTCGTAATCAAGGTTGGGTTCAATATCTTCAGGGCGCTCAGCTAAACCCAATAAGCGAAATGACCAAAGATTTATCCGTGCGTATAAATCTTCCCGAAAACGCCCAGCAGCCACTTCATCAGGAAGATGGCGGTTAGTGCCAGCAATTAACTGAAAGTCGCTTTCAACCGTCTTATCACTGCCATAAGGCATAAAGCATTTGTTTTCGATGGCCGTTAATAACATGGCTTGCTCATCTAGCCCAAGCTCGCCTATTTCATCTAAAAATAAAACCCCTTGATCAGCTTCTTTCAGTAAGCCTTGGCGAGCACTAATAGCACCAGTAAAGGCGCCTTTGCTGTGACCAAATAAGCTAGACATGGCGTTATCACCACGTAAAGTGGCGCAGTTTATTGAAACGAACTTACCCTTTAAGGCTTGACGTTGTTTCTTAAGTTGAAAAATACGCTGTGCTAAAAAGGATTTACCTGCACCTGTTGGCCCTGTTAATAGCATGGGAGCTTGTGAGCGTACCGCGACTTTTTCTATTTGATCAATCAGGCTGTTAAAGCGCACGTTACGCGTGGCTATGCCGTCTTTAAGTAACGCAATTGAGTTGTCAATTTGCTGAGAAAAACGGCTGGCAATTTTGTCGTAACGGCTTAAATCAAGGTCGATAATTGAATAAGTGCCATAGCCTCGTTCTGGTAGGTTTTTAGCGGGTGAGCTTTGAATTAAACGGGCAGGAATATAATGCGCTTCATTAAGCAGATACCAGCAAATTTGCGCAACATGGGTGCCTGTAGTGATGTTGAGCAGGTAATTTTCGTTATCTGTATCAAAAGAATATTGCTGGCAAAAATCCAATAAGTGGTTGTAAACCTCTTCTAAATCCCATGGATCTTCAATATCTACTTGCACAAGCTGCACATGCGTGTGGGGGCTGTGTAGTTCTATATCTCGCTTAACTTGATGGGCTAACCGCGAATAATGAGGCTGATACAGCATTTCAAAGCGTGTAATAGGCAAGTCTGGTTGGGCACAAAGGGAATAACTAGGGCGCCAACGATTAATCCTGTGCCTACCCGCCATATCTAGTGTAACGCCTAGTAATCCAATAAGAATGTTAGATTTTTTATCCATATTTATAAATAGTTATCTAAAAAGATAGAAATGCAACTATAACCAAGACAAGATAAAAAGTCGCTACAAAATAAAATACTTATATAAATCAAATAGTTAATTTTAATTTTTAAAAGTTGGCACGCTTTTCGCTCTATATATTTTGCTGTTAGAGGTATTTCTTTTGCTTTTGCCTTGACCATAAGTTCTTGAACTTAGGTAGCTCAAAGCGACGCGATGGTGTTTCTGCTTTGTGTTCTGCATGAAAGAGTAGGTTCGACTCCTACAAACGGCACCAAAAAAGTCTCCAAGGCTTTTTAATTGGACTATATCAATTTGTATTTAGTTGTGAGCTAAGTGACACACAACACCGAAGCAGCCGATAAAACTGCCGAATAAAACGCAAGCAAACCTGAGATTTAGGCAAGCCCCCGTTATGTTTCGCACCACAGTCCGCTGCTTTGTTAATTTAAAAGGAATCAATAATGTTGAATAAAGTAACTATAAAGAATAACGAAATTGCACTTGTTCGAAACAAGGATGGTTTTAGCCATGTATTAACTACAGGCGAATATCGCTTTTGGCTAATTAAGCCAGCATATGTTGTATTTAATTTAGATCAACCTGTGCCCAATGACGTAGCTAAAGAGTTGCGCCGCTTCCATAAAGCATGGGTAGAGAAGTATTGCATTGAAGTGAATTTAAATAATAACCAGATTGCTTTACGTTATGTTGATGGACGTTTGACCCAAGTGCTTGAGCCGGCAAGTCAACATTTGTATTGGAAAAATGGCATTGAACAGCAACATGAAGTTCATCACTTAAATACGCGAGCCATTAGTCAAGAGCTAGCGAACAACTTGCGCCATCAGCATGCTGATTGGGTAAAGCAATATTGCATTGACGTGCAGGTTGCTGAGCATCAAGTTGGCTTGCGCTATGTCGATGGTGTTTTAACTGAACTGTTAGAACCTAATAGCCGCTATTTATGGTGGAAAAATGGTAGCCAGCAGCAAGTTGAGTTTGTTTCGTTAGCTGAGTTAGAGATCAAACCTGAACTGCTTAAAGGCTTGCGCCCATTGATGAATAAAAAAGCTATCGACAGCAAGAGTCTTTTATTGTCTACAGTGCCAGCATGGCATTTGGGTGTGTTAAAAGTTGATGATGAAGTAAAACAGGTACTACCAGCAGGTAGTTATGGTTTTTGGACATATCACAATACGGTAGCTGTGCAGTCCGTGGATACACGCTTGCGCGTGTTGGATATGTCGGGCCAGGAAATCCTAACGAAGGACAAAGTCAGCATCCGCCTGAATTTCGTCATCAACTGGCGTTATGTCGATGTGCTAACTGCGTTGGCAGCAATGCAAGATGCAGAGGCTTTTTTATACCGTGAAGTACAATTTGCACTGCGTGAAATAGTAGGTACGCGCACCCTTGATGAGCTGCTAGAAAATAAAGAAATTATCGATCAGCAGGTGACGGAACAGCTTAGCCAGAGTATTCCGCAATACGGCCTAGAGATAGGCTCAATGGGCGTAAAAGATATTATCTTACCAGGTGAAATGCGTACCATTTTATCTAGCGTGATAGAGGCTGAAAAAGCAGCACAAGCCAATGTGATTCGTCGTCGCGAAGAAACAGCGGCCACCCGCTCTTTGCTTAATACCGCCAAAGTGATGGAAAACAACCCTGTGGCGCTGCGTTTAAAAGAGTTAGAAACCTTAGAGCGTGTGTGTGAGCGTATCGACAAAATTTCCGTATTTGGCGGTTTAGACCAAGTACTTAACGGCTTAGTGAATTTAAAAGGAATAGCAAAATGATTAACCATGAAGTCTTGTTTGAAAAAGGCGGCGCCCCTATCCGTATGTGGACCAATGGCGTGCCAGTTGAAGATAAAGCCAAAGAGCAGTTGTTAAACACAGCTCGTATGCCATTTATCTTTAAGCACTTGGCAGTCATGCCAGATGTACACTTAGGAAAAGGCTCAACCATTGGCAGCGTGATTCCAACCAAGGGCGCTATTATTCCAGCAGCCGTTGGTGTAGATATTGGTTGTGGAATGATGGCAGTACGCACTTCATTAACCGCGAGTGATTTACCAGATAATCTATTTGCAATCCGCTCTGCCATTGAGAAGGCGGTACCTCACGGACGTTCCGCTGGACGTTCTCGCCGTGATGTAGGTGCTTGGAATAAAACCTCAAACTATATTGATGAACAATGGGCAGCGTTATTACCAAAGTTTGAGCAAATAACGCAAAAGTACCCTCATTTAGCGAAAACCAATAACCATAAGCACCTTGGTACATTGGGAACAGGGAATCACTTTATTGAGCTGTGTTTGGATGAAGAAAACACTGTTTGGGTAATGCTGCATAGCGGTTCACGCGGTGTTGGTAATGCTATTGGTACACACTTTATTGGGCTGGCGCGTCAAGAAATGGAACGCTACATGATTAACTTGCCCGATAAAGACTTAGCGTACTTGCCAGAAGGTACAAGCTACTTTGATGACTACATTGAAGCAGTCGACTGGGCGCAAAACTTCGCCCGTGTAAACCGTGAAATTATGATGGAACATACATTGGCGGCAGTGGCATCAGTTATCACTAAACCCTTTGTCAGTCGTTTAGAGGCAGTGAACTGCCACCATAACTATGTGCAACGTGAAAATCACTTTGGTGAGAATGTGCTAGTAACCCGTAAAGGTGCCGTTTCTGCGCGATCTGGACAGTTGGGTATTATTCCTGGCTCCATGGGCGCAAAAAGCTTTATTGTGCGCGGCTTAGGTAACCAAGAAAGCTTTTGCTCATGCAGCCATGGTGCTGGCCGTGTTATGAGTCGCACCAAAGCAAAATCGGTGTTCAGTATTGATGACCATAAAAAGGCAACGGCTCATGTGGAGTGTCGAAAAGACGAAGATGTTATTGACGAAACACCTATGGCTTATAAAGACATTGACGCCGTGATGAAAGCACAATCTGACCTTGTGGAAATTGTGCATACATTACGCCAAGTAGTCTGTGTGAAAGGTTAGCAAAGGCGCAAAAGCGCCTTTGCTACTTTGTGGCACTATCGCCTTAATTTTAGGCAATTTTCTGCAACGGAATTTTTCGTCTGTAGTGCTATTTAATCCACTCCGCTATTATAGGAATAACTAAAACAGGGTAATGGCTTTAGATGAATTATGCGTTATAACAGCTAAGCTGTGATAACAATGTATTTATTCTTTTATCCCTCTAGTATTAGGTTTGCCGCTAGATTTATCTGTAGTGCTAAAGTGCTTTTAGCGCCTCTCTAGAGGTAACATATTATTTTTGTAGGAAAGGATAGCCTTCTTGCCAGTGTCAGGCCCGTTATGAATAAACGCTTAATACCTTCTATAAAATCGCTTGAGTGCTTTGAGGCAGCGGCTCGTCATTTGAGCTTTACACGTGCGGCAGAAGAACTGCATCTAACCCAAAGCGCGGTAAGTAAACAGGTTGCACAATTAGAAGATATGCTGCGTAATCAGCTTTTTGAGCGTATTCGGCGGCGGTTACAGCTAACACCAGCAGGTGCTTTATATCTGACAGAAGTAAATAAAATCCTCAACCAAATGGATATGTCGAGTCGCTATATTCTTTCTTATGGCGGTGCTACAGAAGTCTTACGTGTGGCTGTCCCACCTACCTTTGGCGCACGTTGGTTAATTCCAAATTTAAAAGGTTTTGGCGAAGCACATCCTAATATTCATTTAGATATCCACAATCAGCTTGAACCTCTAGAAATTTTGCATGCTAAAGCCGATGTGGCGTTCTATTTTGGCAAGGGTATTTGGCCTGGCTCGACGTGTCTTAAATTGTTTGAAGAAGAAATTGTGCCTGTCTGTGCTCCAGAAATTCTGCAAGGAAAACTAATTCATAGCGCCCAAGATTTAACTAAACTTGAGTTGTTGCAATGTACTTCTCGCCCTGAATCTTGGCATGAATGGTTTTTAGCTCAAGGGCTGCATAGCTTAAATAGCTATCATGGGCCGCGCTTTGATACCTTCTATATGTGCATTCGTGCCGCGCAAGCAGGCTGCGGTATTGCACTTATTCCAAAATTTATGGTGATGGACGAGCTACAGGAAGGCAAGCTAGTCATTCCATGGCAGTTTGCATTGCCTAGCCATGGTGCGCATTACATTGCGTTCTTAGAAAATACAGCGAAAGTGCCAAAAATCGCACTTTTTGTGGACTGGATACAGCAGAAAGTGGCAGAAAGCCGGTAAGGCGTATCTGCCACTGGAGCTTTTAATGGTTAATTTAAAGCTCGGCAAGGCAAGTTTGGAAAATCTCCATACCTTCACGCATTAGCTCTGGCTCTATGGTCAGTGGTGCTAACAGGCGAATAATATGGCGGTATTTACCACTTGGCATTAGCAGTAAGCCGCGCTCGCGTGCTTTTTCTAGGAGTTGCCCTAGTTGAGCAGAAGCAGGCTTGCCTTCTGGGGTGGTTAACTCAATACCGCGCATGCAACCAACACCTGTTAGGCGCCCTACATAAGGTAGTTGCATGGCTTTCCATTTTTCATAGTATTCAATGATGATAGCTTCTTGTTGTTGACCCCAAGTAGCTAGGTTTTCATCGCTCATTTGTTCGATCGAAGCTAGAGCAGCAGCACAGGCCACAGGATTGCCTGAGTAGGTACCACCTAGGCCGCCTTTGGGTAGTGCATCTACTAGCTCTTTTCGACCCATCACCGCACCAATTGGCATACCACCGCCCATACTCTTTGCCATTAACAGCAAGTCAGGTTCAATACCTAAATGAGTAAAGGCGAAGCGAGTACCAGTACGACCAAAGCCAGATTGGATCTCATCGCAAATAATTAAAATGCCATGTTGATCACAATAAGCACGCAAGGCTTGGGCAAATTCGGGCAGCATTGGTGTAAAGCCACCTTCACCTTGAATAGGTTCAAAGATGAAGCAGCCTACCTCGTTAATATCCACTTCAACACTGAACAACCGCTCAATCGCCTGCATGGCTTGCTCGAACGTAATGCCATTGTCGATGCTTGGATAAGGTACGTGGTAAACTGGACCTGGTAATACGCCTAGTTTTTGTTTGTAGGGCGCAACCTTACCGTTTAGGTTTAGTGTGGCTAAGGTACGTCCATGAAAACCACCATCAAATGCCACAACGACATTACGACCAGTAGCTCCACGTACGATTTTTAGTGCGTTTTCCGCTGCTTCTGCACCGCTATTAGTTAGCATGCCACTAATCGGATAACTCACAGGAATAAACTCAGCCAGTTTATTCATTAATTTTTTATAAGGTGCGTGAGGCAAAGCATTAAACGCTGAATGCGTCATTTTTTGGCTTTGCTCAATAATGGCTTCAACTACCTTTGGGTTGCAATGACCAAGGTTTAACACGCCAATACCGCCAATAAAGTCGATATAGCGCTTACCTTCGGTATCCCACACTTGTGCGTTTTTACCGTGGTCAACTGTAATAGGGTGCACAATGCCAATAGCTGAACTGATGGAAGGCTGTGTCATAAAGCGTCCTTAGTTCTTGATGTTATATTTGAATGTTGGCTATGAAACTAAGAAGTGCAGTAGGGTACAAGCGAAATTAAGTGCTTGAGTCATTCCTAAAATTCGCATTAGACCTTAGGATTAGCTGTTTACACTGGAAAATATATACTTATATTACAAGCTGGCTATCTGGCTTAGGTTTTAGCTATCTATTCCTTTTTTGAATGAAGTAGCCAAAAAACTTCGTTTGTGTGTTCCTGCATGAGTGCGCATCATGGCGCCAAAAGGCACTTTATGTGCCAACTACTAATAACGAATAGTTGTTGATGGTGGGAATCTTTATGAACCAGCAAGCCTTTATCAGCCCAGATTTAATTCGTGCTAAGTTTGCGCAAGCCATGTCTGACATGTATCAGACTGAAGTGCCTTTATATGGCTCGCTTGTTGAACTAGTACAGGATGTGAATAAGCATGTACTTGATACTCAGCCAGACGTAGCTCAGCGCCTAGAAAGAACAGGCGAAATGGAGCGCTTAAATGAAGAACGCCATGGCGCTATTCGTTTAGGTAAGGTTGAAGAACTGACTACTATGCGCCGTTTATTTGCAGTAATGGGCATGCAGGCAGTGGGTTACTATGATTTAACACCTGCGGGCGTACCTGTTCATTCAACAGCTTTTCGTGCAGTTCATGAAAAATCACTGCAAGTAAGCCCATTTCGCGTCTTTACATCATTACTGCGTTTAGACTTGATTGATAATGCGCAGCTTCGCCAAATGGCAGAAGAAGTGCTAGCCAAACGCAATATTTTTACAGATAAAGCCATTGCTCTTATTGAGCAATTTGAGGCACAAGGTGGGTTAAACGAGACTGATGCTGATGAGTTCGTACAACAAGCGTTAGAAACTTTCCGTTGGCACACAGAGGCAACAGTAACGGCACAGCAGTACCAAGAGCTGCATGATACGCATCGCTTAATTGCTGATATTGTGGCATTTAAAGGCCCGCACATTAACCACTTAACGCCACGCACATTAGATATTGATGATGTGCAGCTAGGTATGAGTGCGCGTAACATTCCGCCAAAAGCCGTAATTGAAGGCCCACCGCGCCGTAATTGCGCTATTTTGCTGCGTCAAACCAGCTTTAAAGCACTACAAGAAAAAGTAGCCTATATAGGCGAGCAAGGTACTGCTTCGGGCAGCCACACAGCACGCTTTGGTGAAATTGAACAGCGTGGCATGGCGTTAACGCCAAAAGGTCGCGCGCTGTATGACCAACTGCTGAATGCGGCACGTAAAGAGCTTGGCGCGTTCCCTGATGAAAGCAATGCCGAGCGTTACGTTGAGCTTATGCAGCAGCACTTCCAAGCATTCCCTGATACGTACCCAGCTATTCGTCAGCAAGAACTTGGTTTCTTCCGTTATTTTGCGAGCGAAAAAGGCTTAGCTGAAACAGCACAGGCAGCTCAGCTAACCTCGGTTGAAGCGCTGATCGAAGCGGGTTACTTAGAGTATGAACCACTGGTTTATGAGGACTTTTTACCTGTGAGTGCGGCTGGCATTTTCCAGTCGAACTTAGGCGAAGGTGCGCAAACAAACTATGTAGAGATGTCTAGCCAAGAAAAATTTGAGCAAGCACTTGGAGCTAAGGTACTCAATGAACTAGCGCTGTATGCACAAACGCAGCAACGCTCGCTTGAGCAAGCGCTAAGTGCGCTAAAAGTAACATTATAACTATATCCCCCTGAAACTTTTATAGCCCTACTTTGTAGGGCTTTTTTTTACTTAAAATTAGCTTTTTAAAAATCTAATTTGTTTTGCGAGTTATAGAAAGTTGGCTTAAGCGAGGGATAAAAGGGTAAGAAATCTTATAAAATACTGATACAGACAGTGGGGATCTTGCTTTAGTAGTCTGTTGTCTATGTCCGGTTAAAGTAAATACTTTAGTTGTTTAATGAAAAATACTGGGCAGATTTATTTATATTATTAAAAATTGTATAGCTAATTTATTGTATAAATACTTTTAAATTAAATATTAAAATTGGTTTTGCATTTTAAATGCTACCAATAATTAACCATCAACTTTAGCAGTGGCTTTTTGTTGATAGTTATAAAAGGACTGAGTAAGGCGTTGTAATGGATACAAAAGCAACAGACATCATAATGATTGCACTAGCAACAGTTGCAGGGATTTTATTACTCATAAGTATTTTGTTACTTATTCCGTTAATGGGGCCTGTTTTTCTTTTTCTCTATCTAAAATGGAAGAAAACAGAACCTGAAATTATGTTAGGGGTGATGTTGGGTGTTATTTTACATTTTATTTTGTTGCTGCTTGTTATGTACGTTTTTGCTTCGTTTCAGGTATTAACTAGCTTAGGATCGGCTGTCTCTATTTTTTCCAAATACTTTGTGATTTTAGCTGTTGCTGTATTTGATATTACGAGGTTGGAAAAGAAATTTAAGCAACGCAGCTCAATGGATAAAACAGATGTTATAAAACAAATGAGTGCCTCTATTTTATTGTTTATGATTACATTAAGTATTATTGTGGTCGCTATTACAGAGGCACTTTAAGTAGCTTCAAGGTGGTTTTAGGAGAAACACTTGTCTAACCATGTATTTTCTGCCCAAGAACGAGCGGTGATCTATAAAGTCATTGAACAACGCCGTGATATGCGCCACTTTGCAGGCGGTATCGTTGAGTCAGAAGTGTTAGCGCGCGTTTTACAAGCAGCGCATCATGCGCCTAGTGTAGGCTTAATGCAGCCGTGGCGTTTTATTCGGATTACTGATTTAAGTTTACGCAAGGCGATAAAAAATCTTGTTGAGCAGGAGCGCTTACAAACAGCGCAGGCATTGGGTGAGCGTGACGATGAGTTTATGCGGTTAAAAGTAGAAGGCATTACCGAGTGCGCTGAACTTATTGTGGTGGCATTAACGGATAAACGTGAATCTTATATTTTTGGTCGTCGCACCTTGCCAGAGATGGATTTAGCCTCTGTTGCTTGTGCCATTCAAAATATGTGGCTAGCAGCGCGTGCGGAAAATCTAGGTATGGGTTGGGTTTCTTTGTTCGATCCACAACAACTTGCACAGCTACTGGCGATGCCGCTAGGCAGCAAGCCTGTAGCCATTTTATGCCTTGGCGCGGTGGATAAATTTTATTCTAAGCCCATGCTTGTTGAAGAAGGTTGGGCTAGTGAAAAAGTGCTAAGTGAGCTGCTGTATAATAATCAGTGGCAACAGCAATAACAGTTTAACGGTAAGGGCAATTTTGATGGTTCTTACCATTAAAAGAAAAAATACAGCAAACTATAAAAACCAGCCAAACTAACCAATACAGACAGCAGCATATTTCTAATAAAGAGGGCACAAGCAATACTAAAAATAGCAGCATAAAGATAAGGGTTGCTGGGTAAGTCGCTGAGTCCACCTTTGTTTAAAATAATGGGGCCACAAATAGCAGTGAGTAAGCAAGGCGCAGAGTAATGTAGCGTTTGTCGTACAATAACAGGTAAGCGAATAGGTAATCTAGGTTCTAATAATAAGTATCTATTTAGAAACAAAATGGCAGCTAAGCTAAAGAGTAAGAGCCATGTCATACCACTTCACCTCTTAAACGCGCCACAGTAACGGCACAAATCATGCCAATTAGGCCAGAAATTACCATGGCGCCGCTAACACCTTGGCTATTTAAGATCAAAGATAATGTCAGCGAAATAACTACCCCTACAAGTGTGCTTAAGCGTTTAATCATAGGTACTACGATGGCGACAAAGGTGGCCACAATGGAAAAATCTAAGTGATAGTTTTCTAGATTAGGAATGGATGAGGCGAGTACAACACCAAGCACAGTAAAACTAATCCACGCCACGTAAAAGGTTAAGCCTACACCTATTAAGTATGGGTAATTGTGTTTGTTTTTACCCACAGCCAAAGCAAAAAGCTCATCCGTTAATAAAAAGCCCACCGAAAGACGCTGTTTTGCAGGCATTTTGCTGACATTTTCACGTAAAATAAGCGCATACAGTAAATGCTGTGCAGTAATAATAAATACAGTTACACAGATAGCGAGCAAGCCACTACCCGCGGCCAGCATACTAATAGTGACTAACTGTGCTGCGCCGGCAAAAATAAATACTGACATGGCAATGCTGTGTAATGCGCTAATACCGTTACTAACGGCCATAGAACCAGCCAAAATACCCCAAGGTAAAACAGCCAGACACAGTGGAATAGAATGGCTAGCGCCTAGCCAAAATTCATGTTTGTTAGATGATGACTCTGAATTTTTCATGACAATTTCTGGGGGCCGTATAAGAGTATATTGGCCAACAAATAGGATAAAAAGATAGGCTGTATAAAGCCAGCAAGCACATTAGATATAACTACAAATCTTGTCAATTATTGTGAAAATTTCTTTTAAATTAGTCGCTAACTATATGAATTAGGTAAAAAACTAAGGAAGTTCAGTATAAATTCTTGAGTTATAAAATTAATGGGGAAATGCTACTAAAAATAAAGATGTTTACAGACAAATTACCTGCTTGATAGGCAGAAACATCTGTATCTATATTGCAGTAACAATACAAGGTACACTTAGCCTTTTATCGTTACTGCACAATTACCTATGCCCAACACTGCGACTGCACCTCACAAGCATCCTTCACTTTTAGGCGGCGCAATGATTATTGCGGGCACCGCTATTGGGGCGGGTATGCTGGCTAATCCTACTGCAACCTCGGGTGTTTGGTTTTTAGGCTCGTTAGTCTTAATGCTGTATGTGTGGTTCAGCATGTTTACTTCAGGTTTGATGATTTTAGAGGCTAATTTAAATTACGAAGCGGGTGCCAGTTTTCATACCATTGTCAATGATTTGCTAGGCAAGCATTGGAACATTATTACAGGCTTAGCTGTTGCATTTACTCTCTACATGCTGACCTATGCTTATATTTTTGTAGGCGGTAATGCTACGGCTGCTGGACTGGAGAAACTGCTATCATCTGTGACAGGCACGCCTACCAAGGTATATGAAGTCCTAGGTTCTAGCGTCTTTTTGTTGGTGCTGGGCTTTTTGGTATGGCTGTCTACCAAAACAGTAGATCGTATTTCTACCGTACTTATTGGTGGCATGATTATTAGTTTTTTCTTATCTACCGGCAGTTTATTAAGTCATGCATCTTTGCCGATATTATTGGATAGCCACACGAGTTCAGGGCAGAGTTATTGGCAGTATATTTGGGTAGCATTACCTGTTTGTGTTTCTTCATTTGGTTTTCATGGCAATGTGCCCAGCTTGGTTAATTATTACAACCGTAATACAGCAAAGATCGTTAAATGTATTTTTCTAGGTTCGTTTTTATCACTGGTTATTTATATTTTGTGGCAGTTTGCTGTGCAAGGAAATTTACCACGTAATAACTTTGCCCCTGTTATCGCTGCTGATGGTGATGTAAAAGTGCTACTTGGCGCATTATCGGCTTACATTTCAACAAAGGGTGTTAGTACATTATTAGATGCCTTCGCTTACATGGCGATTTCAAGCTCCTTTTTAGGTGTTACCTTAGGTTTGTTTGACTACATTGCAGACATGTTTAAGTTTGCAAATACGGCTGGTGGACGTTTTAAAGCAGCACTGATCACGTTCTTACCGCCTTATATTGCCTTTATTGTGGCACCTACAGGCTTTGTTAATGCCATGGGATATGTGGGCGCTGTTGCTGCTATTTGGGCAGCATTAGTGCCTGCATTGCTGGTTATTGCAAGTCGTAAAAAATATCCTAAAGCAAACTATAGAGTATATGGCGGCAACTTTATGGTGGGCTTTGTGATGGTGTTTGCAGCGCTGGCGTTTTTCTCACAGGTTTTCGCTATGCTTAAGTGGCTACCTAAGTATGCTGGGCTTTAAAAGTACAGGATATAGATAACTTGTCGCACAATAGATAACAGCTGAATCAACAGAGCTAAGGCAAAGTAAATATAGAGTCGACGGCAAGCGCAAATACGTTCATAGAGTGTACGTGTTGCCGTTATTTGCTTGCCAAATAGGAAGTGCAAACTGGCATCCAACTGTTCAAGTTTATCGCAGGCACTGGTGTGTGTCAGTGATTGAAAAATTAAGCCGTCCATGTATAAGCGTAGCCCAAAATACTGAGCAAATAATGCAATGATGATATGGCTAAGCAAGCCAAATAGTTGTTCATAATGCACGCTTAGTGCAGCACCACAAAGTAATAATGCTAAGGATAGCAGGCTTAGAACTCTACTGCTTTTCAGCCATGCTGCTAGTAATTGATAGTGAAAGCTATGCTGGCTATTAGTGTATTCGGCTGCCATAACGCTATCCTTCTATGCATTAAGTGGATATTTTTAACTGGCTAACTTGGGTAAAAAACCTAAATCAATATAGTGTTTTTTAGGATCGCTTGGGTCGATGTACACCCCAATAGTTTGCGATTCTTTGATATAAGGGTTTGGGTCAAACCAAATATAGTCACTTTTGAAAATATAGATCAAGTCGGATGTTGGACTTTTCCACTGGCAGCACAAAATATAGGGACTGCGATTATTGACAGCTACATTTCCAAACTCAGTTCCAGTAAATGTCGCTTGTACTAAAGTTCCTGAACTTTTGAGTCTTTTATTTTGGCTATTTTTGCGTGAGAAAATTACAAAAGGCACTGCTCCAATTAAGAAAAGAATGCCACCAATACCCGCTAATATCGTGGAACCAAGCCATAGCGATGTGAAGCCATCAATTTCAATTTTATTAAGGTTAGACGGGTCATAATAAACGGTGACTTTCTCGCCTACATAGTAGCTTGGTGGGCTAGATGAAACAGAAGATTTATAGGTGTGCTCATTACCGTTCTGATCAATAAAAGCAACACGTGGTGCTTTAGTATCTGAGCCTACCAGCTCAATAACGGTACCTTCTGTTTGCGTTGCCGTATTTAGGAAGTTTTTAGTGCCATTAATGAAATAGCCAGCTAATCCAAGTAGAGCTGCGCCTAACAGGGCAATTATAAAAAAAGCTTTACGCATAACTTAATAGTCCTCAGTAGATGTAGATCAACCATAAAAGATCTACAAAGTAAATATATGCTCTAAGTCGTTAAAAGTATAAATTGAATGACTAGAATTGTAGTGAAACATATCTGCGCTAAGCAGTTATAGTGGCGAGTAACAGCATACTCATCAGAGAGTATAGCAGCAGCGAAATAAGGATTAAGCAAAATGGAAAAACTATTAATAATATTAAGTATATTGGGTTTGGTTGGATGCTCAGCGTTGGATACAGGCCGTTGCTATTATGGTGAGGTGCCACAGAAATATTTAAAAGATCATCAAGGGCAATTTATTGATAAAACAGGACTACCTACAAAGCAGCCTATTATTAATCCTGAGTACCAAAATTATGTCAAATGCTATGGTATTCAACAGACACCAACAGGTTTGCCGTTAAATAGCCCAATTAATCAGCTACTGAATATATCCTATCAGGTAGCAGGCAAGCACTATGTTTTGGCAGGTGAACGACAAATTAAAAGGCAGGGCGGTTATATTCACAGCACCTTTACTACAACTGATGATAAAACGCTTATCACTCAGGAAATTTTTACCTATCAAGGGCCTAGACCATTCCAGCAACGCTTTTTAGCCGATATCAATGCACAAGAAGGCCATTTTACGGCTCATACTCAGGCAGGCGTAAATTATATTCTGGGTAAGAATAACCATAATTTGCATGTTATTTATATTGTTAAAGCGGTGTTAGAAAACGAAATAGCAATAGTGCAATTTATGTCTAAGGAACCACTAACAGATGAGACTATTGCGCAGTTAGTGCAAGACTTAAATAAAATTTAATAGTTAAGTTATGGTTAAAATGCTAAATAAAACGCCTGATATAAATCAGGCGTTTTTTGTACTACAACAGTTTCTTAAGAGAATAAGATGCGGCAGCGCATAGTGCCTTTAACATGCTGTAGTTTTTCGTAAGCATCGGCTGCAACCGCTGCATCAACATCAATTACTACATAGCCAACGCTATCATTGGTTTGTAGAAATTGACCTGATACGTTGATGTTGTTATCAGCAAATACTTTGTTAATTTCACCCATAACGCCAGGGATATTCTTGTGAATATGTAGGATACGGTGCTTGCCAGGATGCGCAGGTAAGGCTAACTCTGGGAAGTTTACAGAAGATACAGAAGTACCGTTATCGCTGTACTTAACTAGCTTTTCTGCTACTTCAAGACCAATATTCGCTTGAGCTTCTTGGGTTGAACCGCCTACGTGTGGCGTTAGAATTACGTTATCAAACTTACGCAGTGGGCTTTCAAACTCTTCGCCGTTAGCACGAGGCTCAACAGGGAATACGTCGATAGCAGCACCTGCTAGGTGACCGTCTTCTAGCACTTTAACTAGGTCTTCAATGACAACTACAGTGCCACGAGCGGCATTCAGTAGGATTGAGCCTTTCTTCATGGTGCGTAGTTCTTTTTCACTAATCATCCACTGAGTAGAAGGTAGTTGTGGAACGTGCAAAGACACAATATCAGCTAAAGCTAATAGCTCTTTTAAGCTACCAACTTGCTTAGCATTACCGTAAGGCAACTTGGTGACTACATCGTAGTAGTAAACGTCCATACCTAGCGCTTCTGCTAGTACAGAAAGCTGCGTGCCAATAGAGCCGTAGCCGATAATCCCAAGTTTTTTACCGCGGATTTCATAGGAACCAGATGCGCTCTTCATCCAACCACCACGGTGGCAGGAAGCGTTCTTCTCCGGAATACCACGTAATAGCATAATAGCTTCAGCCAGAGCGAGCTCTGCTACCGAACGAGTATTTGAGAATGGCGCATTGAAAACGGCGATGCCGCGCTCACGCGCTGCGTTTAAGTCAACTTGGTTGGTACCGATACAAAAGCAGCCCACAGCAACTAGCTTCTCTGCACAGTCGAAGATTTCTTCGGTCAGCTGTGTGCGAGAGCGAATACCGATGAAATGAGCATCACGGATCTTTTCTTTGAGCTCATCTTCTGGTAAAGAACCTGCTAGGTATTCAATATTTGAATAACCTGCGGCATGCAGCGTATCTACAGCATTTTGGTGTACGCCTTCTAGAAGTAGAAAGCGAATTTTGCTTTTATCAAGCGACGTTTTGCTCATCTGCGTAAACCTGTTTATCGAGGTGAATGGCAAATTGGTGGACAGTGGTAACTGACCGGATCGGCAAATAATTTTATTAGCCGGCCCGGGAATCGGCGAAAAGCACGACTAGCGGGATGCTGCCTATGCTAACATATACTAAAAAGAAAACAGCCTGAATAATTATGAAGGATATTCACGCTGTGGATGAACCACACGAGACTAAAGAAATGACAAACCTTGCGTTAATTGAAGAATTAAAAAGTTTATTGGATGACGGCAAAGTCCTTACGGACGCCGAGTCGCTAGAAGCGCATGGAAAGGATTGGACCAAACATTTTGCTCCAGCTCCATTAGCAATTGCATTCCCACGCACCACAGAACAAGTACAGGCGATTGTGCGTTGGGCAAATGAACGCAAGGTGGCCCTAGTGCCCTCTGGCGGTCGTACTGGTTTATCCGCCGCTGCCGTTGCGGCTAACGGTGAGGTTGTAGTTTCCTTCGACTACATGAATAAAGTATTGAGCTTTAACGAATATGATCGTACTGCAGTATGTCAGCCTGGTGTGGTGACTGAGCAACTGCAGAACTTCGCGGAAGAAAAAGGTTTGTACTATCCTGTTGATTTTGCCTCAGCAGGCTCTAGCCAAATTGGTGGCAACATTGGCACTAATGCGGGTGGTATCAAGGTAATTCGTTACGGCATGACGCGTAACTGGGTAGCTGGCTTAAAAGTAGTTACTGGGAAAGGTGACATTCTTGAGCTCAACAAAGGGCTGGTAAAAAACGCCACTGGCTATGATATGCGTCAATTATTTATTGGCGCCGAAGGCACATTGGGCTTTGTAGTCGAAGCAACTATGCAGCTAGACCGTGCACCCAAAAACTTAACTGCATTGGTATTAGGTTTGTCTGACTTTGATGCCATCATGCCTGTTATGCATGCGTTTCGTAGCAAAATCGATCTAACTGCTTTTGAGTTTTTCTCTGACAAAGCCTTAGCTAAAGTACTAGCACGTGGTGATGTGCCGCCGGCGTTTGAAACAGAATGCCCGTTCTACGCATTGCTGGAGTTTGAAGCGACCAGCGAAGAGGTATCTAACACCGCTCTTGAGCTATTTGAGCATTGTGTTGAGCAAGAGTGGGTGTGGGACGGCGTGATGAGCCAAAGCGAGCAGCAATTAGAGAATCTGTGGAAACTACGCGAGTATATTTCAGAAACGATTTCTCATTGGACGCCTTACAAAAACGATATTTCCGTCACTGTGAGTCAAGTACCTGCGTTCTTGCGTGAAATTGATGAGGTGGTAGAGAAAAACTACCCTGATTTTGAAGTGGTATGGTTTGGCCATATTGGTGATGGCAACTTGCACTTAAACATCTTAAAACCAGAAACTATGGAAAAAGATGAATTCTTTGCAAAATGCGCCACGGTTAACCAGTGGGTGTTTGAAATTGTGCAAAAACACAATGGCTCAATTTCTGCTGAGCATGGCGTTGGCATGACCAAACGCGATTACTTGCAATACAGTCGCAGTGAAGAAGAAATTGCCTATATGAAAGCCATTAAGGCAGTGTTTGATCCAAACGGCATTATGAACCCAGGAAAAATTTTCGCGCCTGAGTCTAACTAATTTCTTTGAGGGAGTGTTATGAGCTATCAACACCGCTATACAGATGGCACACGTATTCATTTTCCAGTGGGCAAAGTGGTATGTGTAGGTCGTAATTATGCTGAGCATGCTAAAGAACTGAACAACCCTGTGCCGACGGAACCGTTACTCTTTATTAAGCCAGGAAGCTGCGTGGTTTGTCCTGAGGGCGGTTTTAGCATACCTACTGATCGCGGTGTTGTGCATTATGAGGCAGAAATTGGCGTCTTAATTGGCAAACCGTTGTCGCGCAAACCTGACAACGAAGAAGTATTAGATGCCATTTCAGGCTATGCCGCAGCGCTAGATTTAACCCTGCGTGATGTGCAGAGTAAGCTCAAAGAAAAAGGCTTACCTTGGGAGCTGGCAAAATCCTTTGATGGTGCCTGTGTGTTAACTGCGTTTATTCATAGTGATGAAGTAGGCGACTTAACCGATATGGGTATTCGTTTAAGCATTAACGGTGAAGTGCGTCAAGACGGCAATAGCCGCGATATGCTTAACCCAATCATCCCATTAATTCAGCACATTGCAGGCAACTTTAGTTTGCAACCTGGGGATGTGGTGCTTACAGGTACGCCAGTAGGTGTTGGTCCACTCAACATAGGCGATACTTTGGCATTGTCTTTAGTGGGTCATACTGAAACGCAAATGAAAGTGTTGGCGCGCAGTTAATGCCAGAACTTCCTGAAGTAGAAACAACGCGGCGCGGAATAGCGCCGCATCTTATTGGTCAGCGTGTGCAGCAGGTGATTGTGCGTAATAGTCGCTTACGCTGGCCAATTCCTGAAGATTTAGATATTCGCCTTTCTGGCCAGTCTATTACAGAGGTTGAACGGCGCGCTAAATATCTTTTGATTCACGCGCAAGTGGGTACTTTGATTTGCCATTTAGGCATGTCTGGCAGTTTACGTATGGTGAGTGCAGATACGCCAGCGGCTAAGCATGAACATGTGGATATTGTTTTAAATAACGGTATGGCGCTGCGTTATACCGATCCTCGCCGCTTTGGTGCCATGCTGTGGGATCATGAGCCTCTCAAGCACAGCTTGCTAGCCAATTTAGGCCCAGAGCCTCTATCTGAGGAGTTTACAGGGCTACGTCTGTATCAGTTATCGCGCAAGCGAACAATGTCAGTTAAACCCTTTATTATGGATAACGCTATTGTAGTGGGTGTGGGAAATATTTATGCATCTGAAGCATTATTTGCAGCGGGTATTGATCCACGCCGTGAAGCAAAAAGTATTTCCAAGGCACGCTATGTACGTTTGGCAGAAGAAATAAAGCGTATTTTAGCCATAGCCATTGAACGTGGTGGCACTACATTACGCGATTTTGTAGGGGGCGATGGTAAGCCTGGCTATTTTCAACAGGAACTTAATGTTTACGGACGCACAAATCAGCCTTGTCTAGTGTGTGCTCGATCACTTCGTGAAGTGAAACTAGGGCAACGCTCTAGCGTATTCTGTCCAAACTGCCAAAAATAAAAAACTTTGGTTCGCATGAATAATCATGCGATTTCGGCTTGCTAATTTGGGCAGGAATGCATGTATGCAGAAAGTTAAAGCGCTCGTATTGCCGTTAATTATTCTTATTGGTTTATCCCTGAGTTTTTTCTATAGCACATCATGGATGACGCTATGTGCGGGTCTAGCACTGTTCTTATTTGGCATGCAATGCCTTGAGGAAGGTTTAAAACAGCTAGCAGGTGGCAAATTAGAAATATTGCTGGCAAAAAGTACTGAAACCAAGTTTAAAAGCTTTTTATTTGGCGCTGGTGGTACCAGTGTTTTGCAATCAACCACCTTAATGTCGTTGTTGACAGTTGCTTTTTTAAGTACAGGCTTGCTGCACTTTTCTAGCTCTATCGCTATTTTAATTGGTATTAACTTAGGCACAGTGCCTGGCATGTGGTTGCTGGCCGCTGCAGGGCAAAACTTTAGCCTGAGTGTGCTAGCGTTACCGCTATTAGTTTTTGGTGTATTAGCTGGTTTTACAGGGAGCAAAGGAAAAGCTGCCGGGCGCATTGTATTAGGGATCGCCTTTATTTTTCTTGGCATTGAAAACATTAAAAATGGTTTTAATGAACTGGGCGATGCAATAGATCTTACTTCTGTCTCTGAAACAGGCTGGTTAGGCTCCCTCTTATTTGTGGGCATTGGTATTTTATTAACCGCTGTTTTGCAGTCTAGCCATGCCACTATGATTTTAATTTTGGCAGCGCTGGCAACTAATCAAATTGATTTAACCCAAGGCATGGCAGCGGCTATTGGTGGCAACCTCGGTAGTAGTGTGACCACTGCCATTATGGGCTGGCTGGGTGGCAATCGTAGTGGGCAAAAGCTAGTGTTAGCGCATGTGATTTTTAACCTTATTACAGGCATTGCCTGTTTTGCGCTGCTGACGCCTCTTGCTTGGCTATGTGTCTGGCTTATGAGTTTGTTAGGGCTAGGTGAAAATACCTTGCTGCAACTGGCACTGTTTCAAACTTTTTTTGGCATTATTGGCTTTATGTTATTTTGGCCAACGCAAGATATGTTAGTACGCTTTTTGGAGCGTATACGTCCAAACAAAGAAGAGCCTGCGGTACTTATTGAGCCAGAAGTTGCTAGCCAAGCGGCAGAAAGTGCAGAGTCAGTGGTAGCCATGCCGGAGCCAATACATGCACGCTATTTAGACAAAGCGGCATTGTCCTCAGTAGATACAGCCATGCGTGCTATTGTCATGGAGTTAAAACATCTAGGGCGCTTAAGCCTTGAGGTGATCTGCCACGCACTCTATCAGCCTGTTGAGCAGCTCACTAACCCTAGTATTGATGATGCTATTTTACATGCTCGGCCTCATGCGCAAGGGGTGGATGCACAAATCTTGTATCAGCAATACATTAAAAGCGTTTATGCCGATATCTTAGATTTTATGAGCCGCGTGAATATTGATTTTGAAATCGACGAAGATCACCAGCGTTTTTGGGTTACCTGTCAAATAGCGGCTTTACAGTTGGTGGATGCAGTGAAAGATGCCAAGCACTTACAGAAAAATCTTGGGCATTATTTACGTGAGGGAGAGGCTGTTATTCACAATGAATACATAGAGTTACGCAGCCATTTAATGTGGGTATTACGGCAAATTCGTGAGCTTGGCGTGAGTGAAGATATGCCAGAAGATATGTGGTTAAGCCGTCTGGAATGGGTGGACTCAGAAGCTGCTAATTTTGATGCTAAATTCCGCGCAGATTTATTTACGGATGTGCGTGAACAAAAAATTAGCAGTATGCAAGCCAGTTCATTAATGAATGACTTAGGCTATTGCAGCCGTATTATTCAAGGTTTACGCAATGTGATGAAGCTGGGCTTTGACCAAGAAAGCTTCTTACGAGGAACGCCTGCTGGCGCAACGGCAAAAACCTCAGATAAAACTCTTCAACAAGAAATTGACCCACTGACCGCTGAGTAGAAACAAAAATGCCTTCGTTAAGAAGGCATTTTTTATTGCTTACTGGTTAGGCTTTGCCAGTAATAATCAAGTACTTCTGCATCAGTTCATCTTTGCTTTCCACGTTGTTTTCATCATGTGGAATACAATCGACAGGACAAACTTGCTGACATTGCGGCTCATCATAGTGCCCAACGCATTCGGTGCAGAGATTTGGATCAATCTCATAAATCTCTTCGCCTTGAGAGATAGCGTTATTCGGACATTCTGGCTCGCACACGTCGCAGTTAATGCAGTCGTCAGTGATTGTGAGAGACATGCTCAAACTCCTCGTGTCTCAACAATGAGACAAGAAATAGATATCAACAAGCAAATTATCCCTCAACTAGAGAAAAAACACACCTAAAGTTCTGGGCATGCTTGTTTTACATCAGTTTTTAAAACGATCGCGAAGCGCTTTCTCAACTTCGGGGTGAACAAATTCCGTAATATCGCCACCAAGTGCGGCAATTTCGCGCACTAATGTCGAAGATATAAAGGAATACTTTTCTGATGGGGTTAGGAACATGCTTTCAACATTGGGTACAAGTTTGCGATTCATGTTCGCTAATTGAAACTCGTATTCAAAGTCTGAAACAGCCCGTAAACCACGAACAAAAGCAGTTGCACCAATGTCTTTAACAAAATGCGCTAATAGGTTGCTAAAACCTACTACCTGCACGTTAGGCAGATGTGCTGTTACCGTTTTGGCTAAAGCAACGCGTTCTTCTAAGCTAAATAGTGGTTTCTTTTTGGGGCTAGCTGCAACTGCAATGATCACTTCATCAAACAAACGAGCAGCACGTTCAACAAGGTCGGCATGCCCTAATGTAATAGGATCAAATGTGCCAGGATAGAGTACGCGGGTCATCGTACGTCCTTTTGCTTTTATAAAAGTGGGCGAATAGTAGCGCACAGCGCTGCGACACGCAAAGAATACTAATGTAGTTGTTCAATTCTAATCATTGCAAGTAGCTAGGGAAAAGGTATTAAAAGATGCAAATAAATGAAGCAAAAAAGTTACTAGCAACGGTTTTTGGTAAGCTGAAAACAGCTAATACGTTAGCCTGTTTAGACAGCATTATGGATGTACATAGTGTGTTAAAAAATAATCAACTAGATCGCACTAAATACCCAGAGCTAGAAGGTCTTACGCTTAGTGATAAAGAGATAGAGACATTATGCGATGAGTATTTTGTTGAGGGCATTTTAAAATTGGATGTTAAGACACAGCTGATAACGCCTCTAGAAAAGCTGTTCTATGCTGTCCTATGGAAAAATGGTGATCTTGTAAAAATAAAACATATTGTGCGAGGCGCTAAAGAGGCAGGGCATAATCAACCACTAAATGCAAAAACAGGATTAGTGTTTAACCAATTGGGACGCCACCTAGTAAATGAGCTAGAAGTTATTGTTGACCAGCATGTATTACGTGCATTTGTTTGCTTTCGTCATATAGATCAAGAAGATTCAGTCTTTGTTGGTTTCTGTAAACAGGGCACCTCTTTAAGTAATTTAAGGGGCATACAAGAGTATAAAGATTGGATCAAACAAAATATTCAGGTGCAACAACCTGATTTTTTAAGGCGTGTAGATGAAATTCTATTTGCACTGGGTAAGGCTATTAAAGTAAAAAAGGGGCTTTAAGCCCCTTGCTAATTAGCCGAACAAGCCGTTTCTATAGTCATTTACTGCTTGGTAAATCTGCTCTTTATTGTTCATGACAAACGGACCATATTGTTCGATAGGCTCGTTTAGCGGTTTACCTGCCACTAACAAAATTCGACTGTCTTCTTTTGCCGTAAAAACCACACCATCAGCTTGTGTAGCTGGGGCGAAAATGCCCATTTGCTGTGCTTTAAGGGGTTGCCCTTGTACATCAATTTCACCTTCGTAAACTTGGGCGAAAATAGTAAATGCGCTACCAATGGCTTGGGTGAATGTTTCACCTTGTTTTAGATGGATATCTAAAATTAAAGGCTCAGTGGTTGGCCGAGAAACCGCCCCTTGCACGCCATGGCTTTGGCCCGCGATGACTATGACTTCACCACCGTTTGCAGTTGCAAAGCGTGGTAAATCTTGCGCTTGGAAATCTTTATACCAAGGCGCATCCATCTTGTTAGCGGCGGCTAGGTTGGTCCACAGTTGAAAACCTTGCATTATGCCTTCTTTTTGCTGTGGAATCTCCGAGTGCACTACGCCACGGGTCGCACTCATCCACTGCATGCCACCTGTTTCTAACAACCCTTCATTACCTTGGCTATCGCGATGGAGCATACGCCCTTTAATCATGTAGGTCATGGTTTCAAAACCACGATGAGGATGATCAGGAAAGCCTGCAATGTAGTCATCAGGATCATCACTACCAAAGGCATCCAGCATTAAAAAGGGGTCTAAACGCCGTTGTAAGTGGTGGCCAAAGAAACGGGTCAGTTTTACACCTGCACCATCGGAAGTAAGTTGTCCTTGAACAATTTGCTCTATGGTGCGAGCTTGTGTAACGACTTCAGCTTGAGTTTTCATGCTGTTCTCCTGAGGTGCAGAGGCTAATTAGGCAACGTATTGAGCAATTTCTTGCTCAGCAACTGCCCAGCCTTTGGCTTTCATTTCATCGCCCATTTGTAAGCCTTCAGCATAGATAGGCTGTACGTCGGTAATGCCAACAAAGGCGAGCACTGCGCGTAAATACGTAATTTGTGAGTCACGATCGCTATCACGGTAAACACCACCACGAGCAAAGGCTAAATACACTTTTTTGTTTTTTAATAAGCCTTCTACAGTGCCATTTTCGGTATAGCGAAAAGTTACGCGGGCACGGCAAATAGCATCAATCCAGCTTTTCAGTTGTGCAGGTATGCCAAAGTTATACATAGGCACGCCAATTACATAGACATCATGCTCTTGCACTTCTTTAATCAATACGTCATCGCGGGCAACACGTGCTTGTTGCTCAGCAGTACGTTGTTCTTCTGGTGTAAATAACGCAGCCAACCCCGCAGGATCAACGACATCAGCAGGTGTTATGCTTAAATCGCGCACACTATGTGTAGCTTGGCTGTTTTTAGCCAGCAAGGCTTGGCTGATTTGATTAGCTAACTTTGTTGAATTGCCGTTATTGCCTTGAGCGCTGGAGTTGATTTGTAAAATTTTCATTCAATGATCTCGATTCTGTGTAAAACTTGGGATTATTCTATATCTGGATTTAACACTTGATTAGAGGGTCTAAATGGGTATCAATGTTTCAAATTTGGAACAATTAAGTGCGGATGACCTTATTATTTTTGCCGCTGTGGTGGAAGCCAGTAGCTTTACACAAGCCAGTGAGCAGCTAAAAATGCCTAAATCGACGGTTTCTCGTCGTATCAGTCTGCTAGAAGAGCAGATGGGGGAGCGGCTATTATTACGCACTACCAGACGTCTATCGGTAACAGAGCTAGGAGAGCAAGTACTAGAACATGCCAAACATATCGCGCATGAATTACAAGCAGCCCAAGATTTAGGTTTGCATCGTCAAGCACAGCCTTCCGGTCGGTTGCGCGTGTCTATGCCGAGTGATTTTGCCAATTTAATGTTGGTTGACATGTTAGCGGCCTTTACCGCCATGCACCCTAAGGTGCTGTTAGAAATAGATCTTTCGGCCCGTCGGGTTGATTTACTCAGTGAGGGCTTTGACGTCGCCGTGCGTATGGGCGCGTTACCTGATGATTCACTGTTAGTAGCCAAGCATCTGTTAGATGTGTCATTTGGTTTGTATGCAGCTCCTAGCTATATTTATGAGCATGGTGAGCCACAAACGCCAGATGAGCTATTTCATCATCAGGCCGTGCGGCTGCTAGCCCGCACTGGCGAGCCAGCTGCTTGGGACTTGTGCTGTGGTGAAGAACGTTGGAAACATGTTCCGCCAGGGCAACTAACCGCTAATTCACTAGAAATTCTTATGCGTTTGGGCAAAGCAGGGCGAGGCATTATTGCGGTGCCAGAAGACTATGTCACGCCTGACATACTGCAAGGTAAACTAGTACGTATTCTGCCTAAATGGTGTTTTCCCAGTAGTCCAGCATGGGCTGTTTATCCTGGACGTAAATTACTACCAGCCAAAACACGCGCCTTTTTAGATATGCTTTACTCTGCGTTACAGAAAGATAGACTGTGACAAGTTTTATATATAATCCTTATGCTAGAGTTCAGGTGAATAGTCTGTCAGGGGAACAGTCTTATGCTGCGTCTGAAATCGTGCTTTGTATTTGTGTTGCTCCTACTAACAGGACAGGTACTTGCTTCACCTGAGTTTGTCTCCGAAAGCTTTATCCGTGCAGCCGCCGCTGGCGATACCGCTACTGCCGAAAGTTTTGTCTATATGCAAAACACAGAAGCAGGCGTACTCACAACGCTGCCTATTGCCAAAATTGTTGATGTTATGGTGCAAAAAGCCCAAGCCGTATCTGCCAGTAAAGGCGGCTTAACCAGTATTAAAACTAGCCAAGTTACTTATATTGAAGAAGGCAAACGCGCTCGTGCGCAAATTCAACTTGAGTTTGCAGACGGCACACGTGATAGCGACTCACTACGTTTAGTTAATATTCAAGGGCAATGGAAAGTGGAAATTTAATCCACCGCACGAGGGTTACGTATATACTCTGAGCTTATTGTTATTTTAGCTGAGAGTGCCTTTCGCATGCAGACGTTTATCCCTGGCAAAGATGCCGCCCTAGAAGATAGTATTGCCCGTTTCCAATCTCAGCTCTCAGCCTTGGGCTTTACTATTGAAGAAGCTTCATGGCTGAATCCTGTGCCTAATGTGTGGTCAGTGCATATTCGTGATACGCAATGCTCTTTGTGCTTTACCAATGGTAAAGGTGCGACCAAAAAGGCTGCACTGGCGTCAGCACTGGGTGAGTATCTTGAGCGTCTTTCCTGTAACTATTTCTTTGCAGATTATTATTTAGGCAAAAAAATTGCAGAAGGGGATTTTGTACACTATCCCCAAGAAAAGTGGTTTGCTATTCCTGCTGATGATAGTTTGCCAGAAGGCATTTTAGACGAGGCTCTACGTGAGTTCTATGATCCAGAAAATGAACTAACAGCCAGTAACCTAGTAGATATTCAATCGAATAATGCTCAGCGGGGTATTTGTGCGCTGCCTTTTGTGCGCCAAAGTGATCAGCAAGTGATTTATATTCCAATGAATATTATTGGTAATCTTTATGTGTCAAACGGCATGTCGGCGGGAAATAATCCTACGGAAGCTCATGTGCAAGCTATGTCTGAAATTTTTGAGCGTAGTGTCAAAAACCGTATTTTATGTGAAGGCATTAGCCTGCCTGAAATTCCAGAAGCTGTTTTAGCGCGTTATCCACAGGTACAAGAGTCAATAGCCGCATTAGAAAACCAAGGTTTCCCTATCTTTGCTTACGATGCCTCTTTAGGTGGCGAGTTTCCAGTTATTTGTGTTGTGCTGTTCAACCCAAATAATGGCAGCTGCTTTGCTTCTTTTGGTGCCCACCCAGACTTTGGTGTTGCTTTAGAGCGTAGCGTAACTGAGTTACTGCAAGGGCGTAGCTTGAAACAGTTGGATGTGTTCCCTGAGCCTACCTTTGATAACGAGCAAGTAGCCGACTACACCAACCTTGAAACACACTTTACGGATTCTAGTGGTTTAGTATCTTGGGATTTATTTAAAGAAGAAGCTGATTATCCATTTGTTGACTGGAGCTTTAAAGGTTCAACGCAAGAAGAGTTTGCTAACTTAATGGCGATTTTTTCGGCTAATAATGCCGAAGTCTATATTGCTGATTATAACCATCTGGGCGTAGATGCTTGCCGTATTCTGGTGCCTAGCCTGTCAGAAATCTATCTGACAGAAGACCTCACCCTAGCAAACAATAATATGGGGCAGCATTTACGTGAAACGCTCTTAAATTTGCCGACTACAGCGTGGGATGAAGAGCAGTATTTAGCTTTAATTGAGCAGCTAGATGCAGAAGGCTTTGATGATGCTGTGCTTATCGGTGAATTATTAGGGCTGGCGTTTGGTTCAGATAATGCGTGGAGTAGCTTACGCATCGGTGAGCTAAAATCCATGCTGGCTTTAGCCGGTGGTGACCTTGACACTGCTTTGTCATGGGCAGAATGGGCGCAGGCATTTAATGAATCAGTCTTTAGTGCGCAGCGCCACAATTATTATCGCTGCCTAATTCAGCTCTTAAACTTAGCTTTGGATGAAGAGCGTGATTATCAGCAGTACTTACCTGCTTTTGCCAGAATGTATGGTGAAGATGTATTAGAAACTGCACTTGATCATATAGAAGGTGAGCAACGTTTCCATGGATTATTCGCTATCCATGAGGATTTTAGCAATTTACCCATGCACGCAGCGTTACTTGCCGCCTACGAAAAGTTGCAGCTCGCTAAATCTAACGCTATTTAAACTATTTTGTTGAAGTGGTCAGGCTCGCTGATAGGCTGTTATGTCAGCGGGCTGCAAACAAGGGAGAAGTTGTGTGTTAACTCAAAGCAAAATCTTTATTAGCTTGTTTTTAATGCTGTTGCTGAGTGCATGTTCACAGCCTGTAACAGAAACACCTGAAGCTTTAGTTCAGGCTTATCAAGAAGCCGTTGTGACACAGGATACGCAAAAAGCTGCGTTGCTTTTCTATGTTTCAGATAAAGATGTACCCCAAGAGTTAATTGGCTTAATTAGCCAAGGGCTACAGTTAAAATTCAACCAGCTATTGGCTGAACATGGGCCGTTAGCTTCTATTGAGTTAGCTGATATTCAGTATGCAGCCGACAATACTCAGGCTATTGCTCAAGTGATCTTTATTTATGCCCACGATAAAAAAATTAAGGAACAATGGCTACTGCAAAAAAGTCAAAATAATTGGAAAATAAAGATTGAATAACTAACCGTTGTTTAACTTTTGAACGAGAAGTAAAGATGAAATTAAAACTGTTTGTAAGTGCGTTAGTGGCTATTTTTGTATTAACAGGTTGTGGTGGGAATCAAGATACGCCAGAACAACTATTTAGCGATTTAGAAGCTAGAGTGATCAACAATAATACCAAGGATGTGCTCGGATTAATTTACTTTCCTGAAGGTACTTCAGAAGAGGTACTGCAAAATGTTGAAAGGGCTTTTTCAGAAAATATTGAGTATGAAAATAGTAAAAATGGTGGTATTAAGTCAATGAAGCTCAGCAGTATTGAATACAGTGAAGATAAACTGAGCGCCGATGTTACTTTGCTTATAATCTATAAAAATAATAAAACCCATACCGAAAAAGGGATGTTGATTAAAGATAATGGGCAGTGGAAGATTAAATATAACTTCTAAGGTGTTTGTATAAAAAGCCCAGCTCTATGAACTGGGCTTTTTTGATTAAGGCGTTTGCCAGCCAGGTACATCTCGGCGAATGTCCTGTGAATAAGTATTTAAATTCATAGCGGCTTTAGAACGCGTATTAATTAAGCCTTTTTGTGTTAATTCTTCTAATGGTACGTCTTTTGCGTAAAAACCGTTAAGGTCTTGCACATACTCAGGTAAGTAACCTGTCGCCAACACACGATAGTCAAAAGGCATTTTTCCAGAGATATGCTCCATCATGTCAAACACTATCGTTGTGCAGTTGGCTGTGATGGTATGATAGAACTGTGGTTGTTCGACCAAATCATTGGCTTTCTTAATATAAGCCGTAAATAGTTGGCGCATGGTTTCTTTTGGCATATTGAGGCGATACAAATAGGTATCTTCGCCACGCACATTAGGGCGTACACCAACCGCATCACGCTCATCCGTGGCAATAATGCTAAGTTCGTAAGCTTTGAAAAATCCAGCAAGCGAATCAAAAGATTGCCCTTTGGTTTTGCGAATTTCAACGGTAAAGGTAATGAACTGCCCATCACTAAAACCAAAGGTTACCAAAACATGGGCAATGGCCTCGATTCCCCAGTGTGAGGTAAAGAGGTCAATAGATTGAATTTTAGTAAGGTCATAGGTGCGTGTTTCCCATTTGGGAATATAGGCATCTTCCGCACGCCATTTAAAGTTGCGCACGTTATGCACAGTAACTAGATTGCCTTTAACTTCCCCCGAGGCCATGTGCATCACGTCGTCAGCCCAATCTTTTTCGTGTGTTGGTTTAATACTGCTCCACCAGAGCAACAACATACAGAACATCAGTAAGAAATAGCCGAAGTTAATCAGATAACGTTTACGCCACAAACTAAATAAAGACAGCAGGCTAAGAATTGACCATAGTGCAATTAACGCACGCGTCCAAATAGGCTCCAAAGGTTCTTGATAATGCAAGGCTAAAGCGCCCCATATACTCATTACTAGGAGGGTGAGTGACAGCAAAATGCGAAGTATCAAAGCCATGATGTTCATATTTAAGGGTTGCTAGGAGGAGTAAGTTGGAGTAGGTGTTCATGCAGAATACGTCGAATCTCAATAATGGCCTGCGGCGTTTCTTGCACACTGTGCCATGACGGAATCACCACTTCTGAAGCAGCACCTGGCAAATGTGAACTTTGGTAAGGTACAACGCCATCACTACTCTCTTCTAAAGGAACTTTTGGTGTGTAGTTGCCAATAATAGAATGATAAGTCACTTTAGGTGAAATGCTAATTTGGCTAGACACACGGATAAAAAAGTCTTGATTGCTTAAATTATCAATACTATTGAAAGAACGGTTCAATGGTTCAGTACTGGTTGAGGTCGGTGATACTAAAATCTGCCCTATCTCTTTAAGGCGCCCCATTACTGAAACAGGTAATTTAATAATATTGGAAGCCCAACGCGCCATACGATTTTCTGCAAAAGGCGTGCCTTGATGCGGCGCCGCTACAAAAATAGAACGAGTAACACCTGTTAAAGGCTCAAAGTACAGATAAGGCTCTATTTTAGCTCGCTCTTTTTCTATTTTTTTGGCGCGTTTAGGGTACTGTTCTAGTAATGCATTCCATACACCATCGCCAGAAGATGAAGATAGCAAGCGCGCTAAAATACCGCCCATGCTATGGCCTAGCAGCACTATATCTTGTGATGCAGGAGCTGTGCCTTGTGGGTCAAAGTGTTTAAAAGTAGCTGTTATGGCTTGATGCACTTCCAAATTGTTAATTGGAATAGGCATATTGGTTGGATAATACACCTGCCAAATCTGGTAGCGTTGACGAAGTTGCTCATCACCTAAGATCTCATTGGCAACGTTAATCCAGGCTTCTGGGCTGCTGGCCAAACCGTGCAGCATAATTAACACCTTACGATTAGGATCATAGGGCTGCATTAAGTAAACCCTTGGGCTTTCTAATGCTTCGCCACGGCCAATGAGCGTCAATAATGCTTGGCTAGAGAAGCCAGAACGAGCCAGCCATAAACCGTAACCTGAGGTAAAGTTAGCCGCAAGAGGTACACTTTTGCCAGCCAAAACAATATGCGAGGTTTGGTATGGGTCAAATACTTCTAAGATAACCTCGTGGGTGTTTAACACTTCAGCTAAGGATTCACCAGTAAAACGCAATACCGTAGTCACTGCTGGAAAAGGGGTTTCACTATAAGGTATATCTGCATTTTGATTAGAAACTACCTTCTTAGCTGTTACAGCCACCAGCTCGGCGCCTACGCCATCACGCCGATATTGATTGCGTAAACCTTGAAACGTCAGTGAGCCAGCAGGGATCAGCTCACTAGGCAGCTCTTGCCCCTCAGGTAGACTGTAATTTAAACGCCCAATAATTGACCAACGACCAGAGTCTAAGGCAAATTCTTGACGGCTGCCAAAGTCTTTATCAATTTGCTTGTAGTAGTACTTAAATAGGCCAGTGGAGGCTTGTTGTGAGGCAAAGTTATAGTAATCGCGCACCTGTGTTTGGCGATCTTCTAAGGCTCTATCCCGTGTATCACGCTGGGTCATAAATAAATAAGCATAGGCAAAACGAGCGCTTTCAATGTAAGCATCAACTTGAGCAGCATGGCTTAAAGAGGCGTTCGTATTGTTTTTCAGCGCCAGATTTAGCCAAATCTCAGAAAGTGAGGACAGACGCTGTTCATTGGCTAAACCAGCACTACTTAAAATCTTAGCTTGGCAATCAAGGATGTTTTTTAAACAGACATCAGTTGTTACATCAATAATTCTTAGGGCATTAATAGTGGCCCCACTAAGCTGGTTAGTGGTTAAGACATCGCCTCGACGGCTTGAAATGTAGTCTTTATTACTAACAGAGCCTACTTTTACACCAGCACAGCCGGCCAAAAGGCAGGTACCTACAAATAACAGCACGAAGCGCTTTAAAAATGACATAGTAATAAGTAGTGGAAGGTAATTAAGAGTTAAATATCGATTGTTTCACAATCGTTCACAGTATTGTACGCTAAATTAGGTGATCGACTAGCTGCTTTTCGTGAGTAAATATAAGCAATTTTTATAAAGAATGCCTTTAAACAGCTATTTAATATCAGTAGTTATGCTGACTAGTTTTAACATGTGGAGCAAAGGATGAGCAAAAAAATTATTGTTGCATTAGGTTTGGTAGCTATGAGTTATATAGGTGCAACGTGGTTTTTCGGTGTAAAAACAGAAGAGACGTATGGCAAAACCATTGAACAAATGAATGAGCAATTAGCGGGCTTAGCTTTACCTGAAGGCACCAAGGTGACTATTGTTTTAGATAGTTATACACGTCATTTCTTTTCATCCGATGCTTTACTAAAAGTGAATATTACAACACAAGGCAGTGAAGCCCCTGGATTTGAATATAAAGAGCATATTAGTCACGGCCCATTACCTGTTTCAGGTTTAATTCGTGGTGAGTTGATGCCCGTTTTAGCTAGAGCTCAAGGTGTATTGGCTGAATCACAAGTGAGTCAACAATGGTTTGAAGAAATAGAGGCTAAAGGTGGCTTACCCTTAACAAGTGTGACACGCATAGGTTTTAATGCTAGAGGTAAAAGTCAAATTAAAGTGTTAATGCTAAATGAGTTAGCAGAACTAACTCCAATTGACATCGAGTTAAACTACGACTTGCTGGCGCATAATCTTGAAATTAAAGGGTATATTGCGCAATTACATTTAGCCAAAAAAATGGCGCGTCAGTATGAAACTGACATTAAAAATATGGCTTGGCAATTACAGATAACAGGCTATGGTGGAGAAACACCAAAAACTACCTTAGCTATCAAGTTTGATCAATTAGCTGTTGATAAAAAGCTAATGCTAAATAACTTTGAATTTAACGCCAGCGAACAAGTTAAAGAAGGATTATCATCCTTTAAGGCATCGCACAAGATTGAAAAAATTCTTTTAGGTGAAGCTGATTTAGGTACTTCGTATAGCTCACTTAAAGCGGATAACTTAAATATTACGGCTTTAACTAAAATAGCTACCGACCAAGCCGAACAGCGTGATGTAGCCGCATTCTTGGTGCCCAAACCAAGCTTTAGTGTAGGGCCTAATGTATGGGAAAGTAGCTCAGGACGCTTTGTACTAGAAGCCGATGCCAACTTCATACTGGATAAAAAAGCCAAAGGCGACTTGATTACACTACTGGGTAAATTTACGCCCAAGGCGCACTTGAAGCTGAGCTTATCTCGAGACTTGGTAGAAGATCTGCTCAAAAAACAGAATGAATTTCATCAATACAGCGCTGTCGTAGATATGAGCTTTTTTGATGACTACGTTGCAAAACTACAAGAAGATGAGCTAGTCGTTTGGGATGGCAAAACAGTCTCAGTGGATTTTGCGCTCGATAACGAGCAAGTCACCTACAATAAAGAGACTATGGGTTTTGAAGATTTTATTATTAGTCTTTATACCAAGCTGCGTTAGGCGGTTAGGATAAGAAGTATAAAGCCGGCATTCAGTTGCTGGCTTTTTTATGCCTCAAAGCAATGTAAAGGTTCAATCTACATAGATAAAAAGCTTATCTAGGACAACTCCAAAATTAATTAGCATAGCTAATGTGCTAGCTACTCTTAAGTGGATTAATCACGCGCTGTATGGCAGCTTAAAAAGCATAGTATTTGTCAGCTTAGCGTTTATACTAAGTACTTTAAAAATTGTTACATATTGAGGCGTACATGGGCAAGAAATCAATTGTCGCGTTAGCTGTGGTTGCTGCAGGTTATTTAGGTACTACATGGTTTTTAGGTGAAAAAACAGAAGAAGCATACCGGCAAACAATAGGTGAGGTTAACCAACAGCTGGCTAGCTTCGCCAGCATTACGCCAGAAATTCAATTTTCTGTTGAAATTAAAGAATACAACCGCGGTTTTTTTTCATCTGATGCTGTCTTTGAGATCGGTGTAGGCAATGGTAATGATAAAAGCTCCTTTGAATATAAAGAGCATATTGAGCATGGCCCGTTACCTTTTGAAGGTGTAATGCGTGGAGAACTAATGCCTGTACTGGCGCGTGCGCAAGGTCAGTTAGTTGAAAATGAAAGTATTAAAGAATGGTTTGATCTTGTGGCCAAGCAAGGAAATATCCCAGTTAATACAGTTACTTATATTGGTTTTAATACCAAAGGCCGTACAGAAATTAATTTTTCGCCAATTGACGTTGAAGAAAACTTCAGTAGTGTAAAGTTAAGCCCAGCACATTTCACGATTAATTATGATTTATTAGCACGTGACTTTAATATTGATGGTGCATTGCCTAGTTTTGTCATGAACGAAGTAAAAGGTGATGATGAAACCAAGGTTAATATGACAATTGAGAATATTAAGTTAACCACAGCTGCCGTTGGTTATGGATTACCCAACGGACATAATGTTACTGATTTTCAAATTGATAAAATACAGCTAGACAACACCGCTGTTTTAACCAATCTAACAGTGGACAGCACTGAAAAAGTTATTGATGGCATATCTAACATAGTAGCTAACTACAATATTGAACACGTAAAGTTTAAAGAATATGACGTGGGTTCAATGAAAGCTGGTATTAGAATTTCTCGCTTTAATCGAGCAGCTGTCGATAAGTTACAACGCCTTTACATGAGATCTGCGGATAATGCAGCCGCGATGAATATAGTGGGCGAGTTGTTGACACCAAAACCTGAGTTTAGCCTTGATAATTTTCACTGGAAAAATAACTCAGGCGAAATAAATTCAAGCTTATCAGTACAGTTTTCTATGATTGACTTGGCTAAGGTAGAGAGCTCCATCGTTGGTATTGTCATGGGGTTAGTACCTCATGCTAGCTATAAAATGGAGTTTTCACGTGATATGCTAGCTGATCTTTTAGCTTTTGCAGAAAAAGAAACAGGTGAAAGTGCTGAAGCGCAATTGGCAATGTTTGATGTTTTTACTGCTATTTTAAGCGAGGAAAAACTTGTCACGTTAAAAGACAATAAAGTGCTGGTCGATTTTACGTTAGATAACGGCAAGGTAACGCTCAATGGTGTAGAAATGACGCTACAAGAGTTGGCCGACAAACTACAGAGAATGGCTGGTTTATCTCAATTGGACCAGGCTGCTGAAGGTGCTGAAACGGTTGAAGACTTCGAGGACTGGGAAGGCTACGACGAGCCAATGACAGAAACAGAAGCAATAGAGCAAGCGCCTCTGCAATAAGAAACAAAAGCCACGTTATATAACGTGGCTTTTTTACACATATAAAGAACAGGGAATGCTATGAAAATTAAAAAACTCTTTTTGCTCGTAGCGACAGTTGCACTAGCATATACAGGTACAAGCTGGTACTCAGGGCAACAAACCAAAGTATGGTACGAGCAATCAGTTGCAATAATTAACAAACATTTCGACCAAGCAAAGGCTAAAGATTTCACAGGCGTAGAGATTGTTGAGTATCAAGCAGGTATTTTTAGTGCTACAGCTACTCTTGAAATTAAGCAAGAATCAAATTTAAACGGAGCAAGTAGTTTTCGCTTTCAAGAGCGCATTCAACATGGCCCTATTATGTGGAATGATGATGGCATATCTTTAGTATTATCCAGTAGCCAAGGTGAGCTACTTAAAACAACGGATAAGGAAGTCCAAAAACTATTTACCAGAACCAAAGACAACAACCCTATTACTTACAGTCGTACACTTAGCTTTAATAAACAAAGTGAAACCAAGGTGACTATTGCCGAGTCAAACTTAGCCGTTGATACGGAGCAGTTTTCGGGAGGGACACTAACAGTTACTGCTAATGCTGACTTTACTGAGTTATTTGGTAGTGGCGCAGTAGAAAATATTACTGATAAGCGCAATGATTATAGCCAGGTTATTATTAAAAATTTAACCTTTAACTTTGCTAAAAATAAGATAGAAAAAAATTTAGGGTTCACTGTAGGTAAATTTAGTTTTAGCAGCAAAAAATTAAATTTAGAGCTAGACAATATAGATATTAAGTTAAAGGAGACTGATTTAGATTTGGCTAATGGTGAATTTTCCTTTAATTTCAATTCTAAAAATGCACGATTAGATGATTCTTATATTACTGATCCATTATTGGAAGTTAATATTAAGCGAAATAATGACTTTGTAGACTCTATTTTACGCATAAAAGCAGATAACTTATTATTTAATGATTACAGCTCGGGTTTAGTTGACTTAACACTTAAGACTAAAAATATTCAGTACCAACTAGCAAAAAAACTAGGTGAGCAAAAAGGTAATCAGCAATCTTCATATTTAAGTGCATTGCAACTACTTAATTATAATCCATCCGTTGCGATTGATCCTTTAATTTGGAAAAATGAAAAAGGTAAATCGACAATAATTTTAGAAACAAATTTAAAAAATTTAAATGTAGCCGCATTGAGTGATTACAGTACAGCTATTGAAGACACTGTTCCCTATTTGCGAGTTGAGTTCGATTTATCAAGAGCGCAAATCCAAGAGCTAACACAACTGTTAGAAAAAGATAAATCGCCAGAATATATTGACCAATTTATGGCTAAATATGACCAATTAGTAGATTTATTAAGCCAAGAAAAACTAGTTGTTAAACATGAGAACTCAATTTCTACACAGTGGGAACTAAAATCGGGTACTGTTTACTTTAATGAGCAAACAATGGCACTAAAAGAGTACCTCGCATTTATCGAAACTGTGGGCGAAAAAATACGTAGCCTGACAGACTCAGTAGACAAAAAGCTAACTGACTAGCATAAAACGAATACAGGTATAAATTAGCACTGTCATTCTTCAAAAGCTCATAATTACTAGGACATAGGGATTTGTATGAAAATTAAAACACTCGCTTATTTAGTCATAGCCAGTGCAGTGGCCTATACAGGTGCTGCTTGGTATTCAGGTTATCAAACGCAGCAATGGTATGAAGCTATGCTGGAAAAGGGCAATACTAAAATTGCTGAAGAACTAGGGGCCTATGGATTAGAGGGATTTAAGATAGTTGAGTATAAGCGTGGTATTTTTAGCTCAACAGTAACTATAGATATGACTATGCATCTGTTGCCGCTTACAGATGAATCCTTGTCTTTACGCTTCCAAGATAAAATTGAGCACGGCCCGCTCATTTGGCATGGCGATGGCTTTTTATTACAGCTGGCGAATATACAGGGAAAGTTATTAGAAACAGAAGACACGCAACATTGGTTCTCTTATCTTAAAAGTAAAAATAACCCTACGGCTATTAGTTACAGCGCAGCGCTTTCATTTTCTAAGGCAGTTAAAGGTTCTATGGCTGTTTCTGAGTTTAGCTCAGAAGATAAAAAATTATATCTTTCTGGTGCTGAATATAAATACGAATTTAACTTTGGGTTTAGTAAGGGGAAGGATGAAACTGCAATATCACAGTTTTCTATGTTCTCTGGAGAAGAAGAACAATTAGAAACTAATAATATTAGGCTTAATTCTAATATAGATAATGGTAAACTAAATTTAAATGCTAGCGCCAAAGAGATAGTTTTTAAAAAATTTGGGGAATTAAAATTTAGATTAATTAATCCTCGTGTTAGTATAGCTATGACTGACTTTAATCTTATTAATGATGAAGAATCGAAAGCGAGTCTTAAATACAGTATTACTGGAGATGAAATTATTGTTGGTGATGCTGTGTTATCTAAACCACTACTTTCATTTGAAGCAGATAAAAATGGCACCCTAGTTGATTTGAAACATAGCTTAAAAATAGATAATATTAAAATAAAAAATTATAATTCAGGAAGTCTGCTAATTAACTATCAGATGCCAAATCTTTATTATCAGTTTTACTCAATGCAGCAAAATGTATTTAGAAGCCCATCTTCGCAATATGTAGTAGATTTAGATAAAATTTTAAATAGTGAAGTAAGTTTTATTATTGACCCTTTAACTTGGACTAATAGTAAAGGTTCATCTAGTTTAGTACTTTCGATAACTGAGTTTACGCCTAAAACCCTTATGCTCTGGAAGGTAGGAGGGCCAGATGTAATTAAAAATAACTTTCCTCCAGTGCAACTTGACTTAATATTAGTGCGTGAACAAGTGCAAGAATTACTAGAAGCAGTGGTAGCTGATAATGCGAGTGTTAAAGAAAAAATGCGGTATTATGATTTCTGGGTAGAGCATTTGGTTAGTCAAAATCTAGCCAGTAACAAAGAGGATGTTTTATCTATTCACTGGAAATTTAAAGAAGGCGTATTATCCAGCCAAGAGCAGGATATTCCTGTAGATGCGTTTATTTTACTAATGCAAAAGGCAAGCTTACAGCAAAGCTTAGTAATTGATTATTCTAAACAAGACGAAGCGAATCTTGATATGGAACATTATACAGAGGAGTGATTTCACTCAAGCTCAGTTCTACTTAAGGCTGAGCTTGTTTAGGGCACAAAGATTATGCGTAAACTGCTTTACTTTTTAAGTACGTTTGCCATCTTATACACTGGCTGTAGTTGGTATTTTGGTTATAAAACCCATGAGTTTTATCAAAACCTACCTGCCAATGTATTAGAAGCAGAGCTATTGGGATTTGAAGCCGGTATCTTTACCTCTACAGCTTATTTTCAAATGAATAGCTGGCAGTCTAAGCTGGCTCCTAACCAAGTAATACAGGCAAAGATAGAGCACGGGCCTTTTCCATGGAGCGATCTCAGCACAGGAAATTTTACACCTCGGCTAGCGCGCATTTCACAAATTGGTGTGAACCCGCAAGATTTAACCACAGAGACTCAGCATGTACGGGAGACAGCATTAGAGCATGCTCCTGAAACCCTATTTGCACAGTTAACTTGGTTAAATTTAGATTTTTCGCGACAAATAAAAGCTCGTACAGCACAAATTGAGCACAATAATAAGCTTGCCTTAGCCAGTAGTCGATTAAAAATAAAATGGGCTGCAAGCCAAACTTTGCAAGAGTTGAATATAGATATTCCTTACTTAGAATTATCAGCTCAACAGCATCTTCTTAGATTACAGAACTTACAAATAAGCTATAAGCCACTTCATAATCAGCAACAGTTAATATTTATACAGGCAGATGAAGTAACCTTTGCAGGTTGGCGATTTGATCACTTTTCGGCTTCTTTCATGTTAAAACCTCATCAAAATCAAATCTTTGGCTTAGATTTGGATCTGCTAGTGAGTGATATTGCAGCTGGTGAAAATGGCATTGGCACTTTTGAGTTAAAGGCGCGGTTAGATGCTTTACCTGTTTTGCTTCTTGAGCCAAGTTGGGTACTCAATAACATCAATATCGATCAACTTTGGCGGCAGCTCATTCAGCACAATCCAACAGTAGATATTGTAAAACTACGTCTAACCAATCGTGCGCAGCAAATTTACAGTCAATTACAAGGCCATATGTTGTTAGCTGAACTGCCCTTGCTTGCTCAACATAGATTGCAACAACAAACACCAAATAAACTGCAACTTAGCTTAGATTGGTCGCTTACTACAGTGCAGGATATCAGCCAGGCGTTAGCCGTGGAGATGGACTTAACGGCCTATGCCAACAGTATGCAAAGTATGATCAAGGCAGGGCTAATTCAGTCGCCAGAACAAGGTAAATTTCAGATAGAAATAACAGTCAATAATGGAAACTTAGCCATCAATGGCCATCGCCTAAGCCATGGACAACTAATGCAGGTTTTTAGAACTTTCATGAATTTGGCGCAATAAGGTAGCTCAATAGTCGTAATTAACTTGACGTTAAGGTAAGGCTATAGCAGTTTTGAGTTATTTAAAATGAGCAATGACAATGACAAAAAATACTAGCTTTCAATGGGACGACCCGCTGTTGCTGCGCCAACAGCTTACTGAACAAGAATGCATGGTGCAGGACAGTGCAGCACGTTTTGCACAAACAGAACTCGCGCCTCGGATCTTGCAAGCTTTTCGTCATGAGCAGACCGATCCGGCTATTTTCCGCGCTATGGGTGAGGCTGGCCTATTAGGCGCTTTGATTCCAGAAAGCTATGGTGGTAGCGCTTTAAACTATGTTAGCTATGGTCTAGTCGCACGAGAAATTGAACGTGTAGATTCAGGCTTTCGCTCTATGATGAGCGTCCAAGCCTCGCTGGTTATTTTGCCTATTTACCGTTTTGCCAGTGAACCAGCGAAGCAGAAATACCTGCCAAAACTAGCTAGTGGTGAATATATTGGTTGTTTTGGCTTAACAGAACCAGATCATGGATCAGATCCTGGTTCAATGCTCACAAGCGCAAAAAAAGTACAAGGTGGCTACAGCCTTTCAGGGAGTAAAACCTGGATTACCAATAGCCCAATTGCTGACGTTTTTGTTGTATGGGCTAAAGATGAAGAACAGAAAATCCGTGGTTTTATTTTAGAAAAAAACTTCAAAGGGCTAAGTGCGCCAAGTATTCAAGGTAAAGTTGGCTTGCGTGCGTCTATCACTGGGCAAATTTTAATGCAGGATGTATTTGTTCCAGAAGAAAATGCTTTTCCTGAAATACGTGGTTTAAAAGGACCTTTTACGTGTTTAGATTCTGCTCGCTACGGCATTAGTTGGGGCGCTTTAGGTGCGGCTGAGGCCTGTTGGCATACTGCACGGCAATACTGCTTAGATCGCAAGCAATATGGTCGTCCTTTAGCTGCTAACCAGCTAATTCAAAAAAAATTGGCTGATATGCAAACAGAAATTACCTTAGCGCTACAAAGCTGCTTGCGTTTAGGGCGTATGAAAGATGAAGGCAGTGCCAGCGTGGAAATAACATCCATCATGAAACGCAATAGCTGCGGCAAAGCCCTTGAAATAGCACGTTTAGCCCGCGACATGCTGGGTGGCAATGGCATTAGTGATGAATACGGCATAGCACGCCATTTGGTTAATCTTGAAGTGGTGAATACCTACGAAGGCACGCATGATATCCATGCGTTAATACTAGGTCGCGCGCAAACAGGCATCCAAGCTTTTTTCTAATAACGAAATGCGCCAGAATTATCTCAGGCGCATGGACGCAGAACTTTAATCTAGGTATCATTGCCGCGCTGCTACGCACCCGTAGCTCAGCTGGATAGAGTACTGCCCTCCGAAGGTGGTACCGCCTAATTATATTAAACCACTTCATTCTACCTTAACCTATATCCCCTTATATATCAGCAACTTACAACCGCTTAATGGCGAGCACGCATAACGTACATCTATGCAATATAAGGCCAATCGAGCAAGTCAATACTAAATTTGGTCACAATAGACTGGCTCAGATATGAGCCACTTTTGACTACCGCCTAATTTACTAACATACTGCCAGTAGGGTTTTATGAGGTAAATTCAATGGCTGGCACGTACGCTTCTGTAGCAATTAAAAATCTAGCTCCCCATCCAGGCATTGGTCAAATTCTGACCAGGTCTCTAGCGGATTATAAGCAGGAAAACTTCGCGTTTTTTAGCGATGAGATGCTTTTAATCATGCAGAAAAGTATGCCTGCTCATGCAGTTAAAACCGACACTAATCAGTTGTTGTTTTTTGCTGGGTGGGAGTTGCTCAGTGAGTTGAGGCGTAGAAATATTGCAACTGCCCAAGTTGTAATACATAAAAAAGTTCCGGATCAAATTGAGCTGTGGGCACTACAAAGTCAGCTCAGTAAAGCGATTTATATTCGGGGAAATCTTAGCTCAAGACATGAGTGTTTTTACGATTTACTGAATAAAAATAAGCCCCTCTGGAGAAGAATATTTTCCACTCCCAAACCCCGCACAACCGTTGCAGCTTTACAACGGCTTTGTAATGTAGGGCGAGGCTATGCTCGAGGCGTTAAGGAGCGGCATGCCTCTGATGAGTCGACGGTCAGCCCACTCGAGCTTTTATTGAGCAGCTCAGATAAGCAAGAGGATAAGCAATGATCAGCAGCTTCTTCACTTTAGAACACCCGAAAGAAGTACGGGATGCATTAGAGTTACGTGCTGCTCAACTTGTGATCAGAATTCTAAATGCCAGCGATGATGAGTTTCTGCAAAACAGGATTTATAGGCATTATTCGCTCATTGATGAACGAACCACTCCTGCCGTTACAGACCATGAAAAACTTGACCAAATATCCCAAGATCTGAGAGATAGCAAGCAAATTACCCTGGCGCAGACAGAAGCTTTTTTATGTTTACCTCCCATTCAAAGCAACGCTCTTGCTAACTGGCAGTCACTTATATTATTTACCTCGTTAGAACATAAACGCCTGTTTGGTGAAACTGCTCGCAGTCTGCGTGCAATGAGTTCTTTTAGGCTGCTGTTGCAGGATAAGCAGGAAAATAAGAATCCCCAGGAAATTGAGCTTATTGAGAGAAATCTTCCAGACCCACTACAATGGTCAGGTCTGATTATAGTTCAACTTTCAGCGTTTTTAGATGCTCCACCAGTCGCGTACGAGACATATATACGGCAACGCCTGCTGCCAATTCGGCGAATACTAGCGGATGTGCAAGAAGAGGAGCAAAAGAACGTACGCTCGCGGGAGCAACGTAGCAGCAGCGAAAAACAAACGCCTAAACAGGAAGTAAAGCAGCCTGATATTCCCCTGTCTCCAGTCAAACGAGGGCAGTTTAGTAGTGTTAGTAAAAGCGCCAGAGTAGATGATGATCAAGCTGAACATACCCTAGTACAGGAATATCCTGATAAAACAGATAGCACATTAAATAATGTGGAATTTGCATCTGACAATGCTCCTGAGCGGTCATACATTACCCTCGCACCAGATGAAACAGCCCCCGCCAGCTTAAAACGCTCTTTTATGCTGAGCGCAATACGCGCTAAAACAGTAGCCGGCCATATTGAACGAAATGAAAAGCGGCTTGTTACGATGACGAGCCACTTGACGCGGCATGACATCAATAGTTTGAAAAAAGCCGTGCAGGTATACCCGCCTAGCCAGCCGGAAGTGATGCTCGTTTTGCATTTAATGTTTACAACTGGGCGGCGCATGGAACAGATTTTACGAGCGCAGCAGGTTGAGCACTCAAACGAGTTAAGCGAGCCGGGGGATGCTATCGCATTTCAGGAAAACGGTAAGGCTTTTTGGATGTACAAACCTGATCTACCGAGGCATGAGCTAGCAGGTAACCTAGGCTTATTGGTTGACCAGCAAAAAAACCCAGTGATTTTACCGCTGCCATTCTCTCCGGCGATGGACTGGGCTAGATACCTTCCAGACAATACAGAGTCGCTACGGCAGGCCATCGCTGATTTTATTAATGACGTGAACCGTGATTACAAAACTAAATTGACAAGCAACCGCATAGGTGATTTTTTAAGCAATTATCTGCACCATCAGGGCGTGGATGATGTTGTTAATGCACTGGTAACGGGAAATCCAGAGATTCAAGAAGCGGGTACCTATTACCATCAGTTCGACCACACAGAAATACTCAGCGCATACGAGCTATTTACAAAAGAGTTTTTCTCTAACGCAATCCCTGATGACATTAAAACACCTCTTATAAATCGTGATGGTGGCGGCTCTCAGCTTATTGTTAAACATCAAGCTGTGTCCGCATTGTTTGCTCACTTGACTGCTAAAGTCCACGCCAACAAAGGTATCGCTGAATTTCACAATGCGTACACCTTTTACATTCTGCATTTGTTAAATCTGGCTACTGGTCACAGGCCTGTGCGCGACGCTTTTGACGATCTAAGTCATATCGATCTTTTAAATAAAAAGATTTACATTTCAGATAAAGAATCTCGTCAAACTGCATCCTCAGCTCGAGTGCTTGTGTTGCCTGAAGCAGCAATACAGCAAATTCAGTTGTATCTAGAACACTTAAAAAACATTCAATTACTACTGCACAGCATAGACCCCCAATTAGCGGATGCAGTGGAAATGACGTTGTCAGGAAACAGTCGTTTGTTGTTTTTACTGCAGGAAAATCAGCTTGGTAGCTATCAAATACAATCACTTGGACCTAAGGAAGTTAAAGCGTACTTAGGTGCTTTGTTTGATATCCCTACAAACTGGCATCGTCATTTTTTACGAACTATGCTGGCCAAAAATAAGATCTCCGGAGAGCTCATCGACTCTTGGATGGGGCACGCCAAAATAGGACAAGAAGGCTACAGCCAGTACAGTGGCCTCAGCATGCAGAGCTTAAATAAAATTGCAGATATAATTGATCAAATAATGAAAGATTTGGATGTGCAGCCTGTGCATGGTTGGGGTGGTCATAGCCTATGAATGATAAAGCAGAACTGTATGGTTCAAGACAACGTGCCACAGACAGCAAGACCGCACATAAAAGATACTCAGGGCAAGTACGCAGGCAAATGGAGCTTTGGATACCAGAGCATCTACCTGTACTGCTGGAAGGACAACACGCAGATAACACCGTATTTCTAGTCCAAGTTCGCCTCTTCAGGGCTTTTCTTCGAGAACAATACAATGATCTACAACGCCTAAAGCTTGCTTATGAATACCTTGCAAGAACAGTGGCTCGCGGCAATGATGAAGGTTACTGGGCTTTAGACATACCCTCCACGATTGTAAGCGTGCCGAGATCACGAAGCAGTCGCAATCACCAGTTCTTCAAAAACGGGATTGAGGCAGCAAAGTTACATCGATCTTGGTTAGGAATAATTGAGCGTAGTCCTAGAGTACCGAGTCCTTACCAGAGTCGATTGGCAGATGTGCTGATATCCGCAGCCTATTATGGTGGCATAGGCAACCCTCGAGCTCTTACAAGCTTGGCTAACCTGCTGCAAACCAACAGCAAGCCTCTGCAAAGAATCGGCGAAATAATTTGGCTCGATTTAGTCTGGAGCGGTGGCCGAGACCCCCTAAATTATAAGATCCAGCAGGACAGCAGCGTAGGCTGGCAGACACTGTATCGTTTTTACCCTGACAACCGTACTCTCGGCCTAATATTGTCGCTGCAAAACCATAAAAACAAACGTGAACAACAAGCGGCTCATAATAAGCCACTAGAACAGAATGATGTGTGGTCACTGATTAAAACAAGACTGCTTGATGGCAAGCACACAACAAGCATTAATAGTCTTCGTGCATTTTGTAGTGGCGCACAATCTGTTACTGAAATGCTGCAGGACGTGGATATACCACAAGCCCTTTTAGAGTGCGCTTCTGGTCGTGTCGCAAGCACCTCACTACTGCCAGAACAGCAGCGGGACTGGTTGCTGCAGGTTCAACCTGAACAGCACACCACTGCGTTTGACTTTCAAACTATTGCTAGCAGCTTATTTAATTCGAGGAGAGCCAGAGAAGTAAAAAAAGAGCAGGCTCCACACAGGGTATCAGATGCAATTATCGACCCTCTTCTCGTAGCAACAAGGCGGGCGTTACGCTCAAAGGACAACGGGTTGAAGCGTTCGCTAGAGCAGGCTATTGATGAGCTCAATGACTTATTGGCTGAATGCACATCTTTGAATGCTCAAATTCTTATTCATTGGCTCATCAACCGTATCGGGCCGCTAAAACTGTCATCGGTGTACCGTTACCACATCGAAGTATCGAGCTTGTGGTTTTACCATACAAATGAGCAATTACTAGGCGGGCAAGAACTTGATGAGCTAGATGAAAGCGAGCTAGAGCATATCTATGGGCAAATTCTAGCAAGTAAAGACGATGCTCAGTCTCGCAACTATTTGCAAGGACGCCTTCAAGACATGCACCAATTCGCTAGTGAGCACTACGGCCTACCCCCACTAAACAGCTTCTTCTCAACAACAAGTGTTGCTGAAAAACAAACTCAAGTTCGAGCGGGTTATATACCAGAAGCCTTTTACCAATCTATGCTAAAAAGTATGGATGCTTTGACTGGCCTAGAACAAGACACAGTAGAAGGTCTGAAAGTTTTACTGATCTTGGCATACCGCACGGGCATGCGTCGCGGAGAACTGCTTAAAATCCGGCTATCCGATATTGAAGAGTCAGCTGAGGCTTGGATTTATGTGGTAAACAATCGGTATGGCAATAACAAAACAGATTCTGCTCGACGCAAAATACCCACCTATCTGCTTTTACAGGAGGGAGAATTTAAGCAGTTTCAAAATTATATCGGACGTCGTCGCAGTCAAAATGAGCATATAACTAACACCCTTGCTTTTTCAGATCCGCACGCAGTCACTACTCCTCATAGCGGATCAATGGTGAGCAATCTAGTTAAGTACCTGCTCACCTTATACGGGCTCAGCGATTTAACCTTTCATCATCTCAGGCACAGCGCGCTAACCAATTTAATGGTTGTCATGCATGGCAGCGATAGCCTTACCTCACAACTGACTGGGTATAGCCTAGAGCATGCAGAACTGATTCGGGCTGAGCTTTATTGTGCAAACCCGAATAGTCAGCGCGATATTTATAGTGCTATTGCAGGACTTGCAGGCCACTTAACGCCAGAAACAACTTTTCTGCACTACATCCATGAAACCAGTCTACTGCTTTGGGAGCGCCTAAAACAATACAACCCTGAGCTGAATATCAGTGAGGCACGATATTTTAGTGGTCTGTCCACAGAGTTTATTAATAAACATATTTCACAATCAGAGCAGTCACTTAAACTCTCTGAGTTAAGACCTGAGATTATTGCTAGGCTGACATCCGCTACCGATGTAATCAATGCAGCCACTGAGCTTGAACATACAGTTGCTGAAAAAAGTATTGAGGCTAGCAAAAGACACAAGGCCACTGTCACCGATTGCTACAGTGCTTTAAAAGATATTGAGGACGGCGACTCGATTGCTGTCACCGCTATTCGTTATGCCCTAGCAGAAAGACAAATTACCAACTGGTTTGAAGCAGCTAAGTGGCTACAAAGTTTAAAAACAAGCCGCGGCAATCGCCGATTGTTTCCTAAAAACTTAAAAGCAACAGTGCTAGGTATACCTCTACTTCCAGCTAGAGTGCAAGATAAAGCGACAACCAATGAGGTTGATAAAACGATTAATCAGCTGAGACAATTATACATTGATGACCGCGATGAAATGCTGTGGTGTATGCAATACTGGATTTACAACACGAGCCAATCCAGAGCAGGCATTCGATTTACTGACCCAAAAGACCTTAAGCGTTTTATAAAGACGCTACACAGCGTCATTCCTTACAGTCGCTGGTATCTCCGGTTACTGGTCACACCTCAGTCAACACTGGCAGACCTAGAAGAATGGCGAATTAGAAGAATAAACAATCCAGTTGAGCAACCTGTAAAAACCGGTAAAACGATCCAAGCGTACCTAACACTACGCCACGCGGATGAGAAAAATATTCTTGCAAGCCACAAGAAAAGTATGAACCAGTATTCATCAACGTTGCTGAAGTACGTGTTCCATATGTTGGCGATAATGATTGGGATTGGCCCAGAAGAAGATCGAGAATTAGCCATCAATGATGCGGCTGTCAGTGTTGATACGTCAGCAAGTGAAGAGACGCAACCATCCGTCGAGACAACCACTCAGGCGGACTCATATAGTGATAGCAGTAGTAGACCAGATGATACAGCTCAGTCCAGTTCGCCCAGCGAACTGGACTTAAACAATCGTAATCAACAAGAACAAAAGCAAACACGCTCCATCGATGAGGTTCTCAATGAATACTTGGGCGGTGAGTTTTTTTGATCAGGACAAATAGCCGCACAGTCCAAGTATGTATGTAGCACTGCAGAGTAACTACCGTGGTTTTATTTTAAAGCTACTCTACTCTTAGGCTCTAGCAATATTTGTACTGCGTTATCAACTAACTCGATCGCCGCTGCCTTTACCGGTTAGGGTCAGTAGAATGTATTTGAAATACTTAAGCACATTCATACTGGCTAACATGTTGGCGTCTGTAATCGCCAGTTTTTCTGGTTGTGACATGTCAATGCCGCGTACCTGGGCCAAGCCAGTAATGCCAGGTCGGCCTTGGTAAACATCCCGTAACTGGCGTTGTTCAATCAACTCATATTGGTTAAACAGATTGGGGCGAGGACCCACTAAACTCATATCCCCCTTGAGCACATTCCAAAGTTGCGGAAGCTCATCCAGTTTAGTTTTACGCAGAAAACTCCCTAGCCGAGTTATAGATGCTGCTGGGGCTAGGTGAGTCGCGACTGATTGTGTGCCAACCTTCATGGTACGGAATTTAACCAGGGTGAAAGCCCTTTGATTGCGCCCCATGCGCTGCTGAAAAAATAATGGTGAGCCGGTATCGAACATCCCAAGAATAAATAACAGCGCTAACACAGGCGCTCCAACGATCAGGCCAAGTAGAGCAAAGAAGATATCTAACACTCGTAGCATGGGAGCATACTCACAAATGGAACAATCGCTAAAGCTTCTTAAGCGCCGCCGCAATAAATAAAATAGGACTTGCCATAAAACTCAACAGGCATGTTGCACTACCTTGTAACTAACGCATGCCGGCATTTAAAGCAAACTATGATACAGATCGATGTAAGCTGATACCATCTGCTCCGAGCTGAACAACTCTTTATAGCGTAAACGAGCATTGGCACCCATTTCACTGGCCATATCCTCATCATTCCACAGCTTTACCATAGCAATAGACAGAGCAGAGGAGTCCTCAGGGGGGACCACTAAACCTGTTTTATCCGCTAGGTTTACATAAGTTGTTCCGGTGCTGATCTCGCATGAAATTAGCGGCTTGCCATACATTGCGCCTTCCAATAGCGAAATTCCAAACGCCTCAGAACGCAAGTGAGATGGAAATACTAAAGAATAACAAAGAGTAAGTAATGCCGCTTTATCTTCATCATCAATACGGCCGACGAACTGCACGTGCTTTATGCCTAATGCGTCTGCTTCTTCTTTTAACTGCACTTCTATACCGCCATCACCGGCAATGATTAGGGGTAACTTGCTAATAGCGGCAGCTTTAAGCAACCAAGACAGTCCTTTGTAATAACGTAAGGCACCAACAAAAAGGAAAAATTTTTCACCGCAGCGCTCTCGCCAATAAGCCAGCCTTTCTGTAGTGGGCGCGAGATAGGTTTCCTGCGCAAGACCGTATGGAATAACCTGAACACGGTCTTTATGCTGTTGTAATACTTCGCTTGAAGAGACGTAGTTTGGTGATGCTGCAACAATAGCGTCTGCAGTAGACAGAAATTTATGCAACAGTGGCTGATACAGTTTTAACAGGTGTTTTTGTTTCACAATGTCTGAATGATAGCTAATAACCGTTGGTTTTTTAGTGCGTGATAAAAAATGCACTATATCCATAAATGGCCAAGGAAAATGATAATGAATAATATCCGCTTGCTTGGCCAGCTCGGTAAAATCTCGAATAACAGAGAAAGAAAAACCAGTAGAGGCGATCTCAATATCTAACTTGGAACGATGCGTCATGTGCTGCCCCAAGGGCTCATTACGTGCCGCCCCTCGTTTACTTAAATAAAGCACATCCGACTCAACACCCTGCTTGCTACAACCTTCCGCCAACTGGAAAATGACCTGTGGAATGCCACCGAAACTCTCCGGTTGATAGGTTTTGTAAAAATGTAGAATTTTCATAAGTGCTGCAATACCGAACGATACACATCTGTGGTTGCTTGAGCACAACCAGCCCAAGAAAATAAAGCAGCACGGTCAATACCCTGTGCGCTCGCTTGACTGCGCCAGTTATCATCCTCTAAACCACGGCGAAGTAAATCAGTGAACCCTGCCACATCATCTGGAGCAGTCATTAAGGCAACATCACCGACTACTTCTGGCAAAGAAGAGCTGTTAGAGCACACAACAGGAACCCCCGAACTCATGGCTTCAAGCACTGGCAATCCAAAGCCCTCATAGTGAGATGGGAAAACAAATAAGCGCGCGCCAGAGTACAGCAAAGGCAAGTGTTCTGCAGGTGTAAAACCTAGGTACTTTGCCCAGCCTTCCCGCTCGGCTTGATGAATCCGCGCATGGATAGCATCACTCTGCCAACCTTTATACCCCGCCAAAATTAAAGGCCAACGTTGCCTCAAATTAACCGGCAAGCGTGAATAGGCATCCAGCAGTGTTATCAAGTTTTTGCGCGGCTCTATAGTGCCCACATAAAGCGAATATTCACCGGGTTCTAAACCGTACTCAGCTAACACAGGCTGAACTTCATGGGCAGCGCGCGGAAAAAACTCAGGAGAGCTCGCCAAAGGAACGGTATGAATACGCTCGAGCGGCCAAGAAAAATACTCGGCTAACTCCTTACGGGTATATTCAGAGTCAGTAATCAAAGCATCTGCAGTTTTCAGTGTTCTGCCAATCTCTTTCTGCATAAAGCGCACCCGTTCGGGTGGATGACAGTGCGCCCAAGTGAAGGGAGAAAGATCATGAAAGGTCGCCACTTTTAAGCCAGGCGTTGCTGGCAAATAAAAGTTAGGACCATGATACAAGTAATCAGCGTAGTTTTTTAATGCATGACGCTGAATAAAAGGTAGGAACTGGCGATAAGCCTCAGATGCTACAGGATTGCGCTGCACCCAGCGCTTCAACGTAGAAAAATCGACCCCTTCAACACCAGCAGACGTTTGATTGGCCATAGGCAGCTCATTAACCACTCTTCTGCCAGAAAAATAGGCTAAGTCAGCAATCGCATCATTTTTCTTAAGATGACGAATCAACTCATAGGTATAACGACCAATGCCCGTTAAAGGAAAGCGGATCGGGTCAATGGAAATTATAACCTTCACGTAACTATCACTTGTCTAAAATCATCCATTTTAAAGTCTCTACAAAGTGCATAGGCTGCCAATTAGGCACTAAGCTTTGCAAGCGTTTAGGGCTACCGCACAGGGAGCGCACTTCGTTAGCTCTAACAAAAGCCGGATTCACCTGCACCTCAATACTATGGCCGGTAATTGACTCACATGAAGTAATAACCTCACGTAAAGATAAGGCTATCCCAGAGCAAACGTTCACCGTTTGCCCAATAGCCAAAGGATTGCCCAATAAGCCTAGATACGCTGCCACCAAAGCACGCACATCACTAAAATCACGCCAAACATCTAAGTTGCCCAGCTCTATCACCGGGGCTTGGTCTTTAAAGTGGGCGACTATTTTGGGGATTAGAAACTTTTCTTCCTGCCCAACCCCGGTGTAATTAAAAGGGCGCGTAATGATGATAGGCAACCTGTCATGCCATAAACTGGCCATGTGCTCCATGGCCAGTTTACTCACAGCATAATCATTGGCTGGCGCTACTGCGGCAGACTCATCTAATACTCCAGACTGCGCATTGCCATACACATTAGCACTGCTCGCCAGTAATACCGCCTCAGGCGGGTTATCTAGATCAGCCAGCGCAGAAAGCAGGTTGCGTGTACCGACTAGGTTCACCCCATAAAAGGCAGCGGGATCACCATGACCAACAAAAGATACAGCAGCTAAGTGGATGACACGGTGCGGCTGCACTTCTTGAACCACCCGTGACACAGCCTCTCTATCACAGAGATCCAGCTGAAACACCCCAGCCTCATGCACAGTCTGGGTTGATGTTCCGAATACCTGATAACCCACCTCAAGCAAACTGGCCGCAAGATAGCGGCCAGTAAAGCCATTGATTCCAGTAACCAGAACGCGTTTACCTGAATCTGTCAAAGTCATTAGAACGAGAACCCTTGCTTGTTGCGACGCAAGTCAGCTTCAACCATCATTTTGCAGAGTTCTTCTAAGCTAGTCTTAGGCTCCCAACCTAGCAACTCTTTAGCCTTAGCAGGATTGCCAATGAGCAGCTCAACTTCGGCTGGGCGATAAAACTTAGGGTTCACCTGAACAATGGTTTTCCCGGTAGCTGTATCGATAGCTTTTTCGTCTTCCCCTTTACCTTGCCACTCAAGACTAATATCAGCAGCTTTTGCGGCCATGGTCACAAAATCACGTACTGTTTCAGTTCGGTTAGTAGCCACTACAAAAGTATCTGGCTCATCTACTTGCAGCATACGCCACATAGCATCCACATAGTCTTTGGCATAGCCCCAGTCACGTTTAGCATCCATATTGCCTAGCTCAAGCACATCTAACTTACCAAGCTTAATTTTAGCAATAGAATCTGTAATTTTACGGGTTACAAACTCTTGGCCGCGCAAAGGTGATTCATGGTTAAACAAAATACCACTAGCACCAAAAATCCCATAAGACTCACGGTAATTAACTGTCATCCAGTGCGCATAAAGTTTAGCAACGGCATAGGGGCTACGTGGGTAAAAAGGCGTATCTTCTTGCTGTGGAATCGCTTGAACCTCGCCAAACATCTCAGAAGTAGAAGCCTGATAATACTTAACTTTAGGGTTAACAATACGAATAGCTTCAAGCAAATTAACAGCACCTAAGCCAGATATTTCCGCTGTAGTTATGGGTTGCTCAAAAGAAACACCCACAAAACTTTGCGCGGCAAGGTTGTAAACTTCTGTAGCTTCTGTTTTTTGCAATAAACGAATGCTGGATGAAAGATCAGTCAGATCATATTCAACTAGATGTAAATTAGGATGCTTAGTAACGTCTAATTCATCCATACGCCAAAAATTTACTGAAGCTGTGCGGCGATAAGTACCATAAACTGTGTAGCCTTTATCAAGTAATAACTCTGTTAGATAGGCACCATCTTGCCCTGTAACACCTGTAACAATTGCTTTTTTCATTTCATTTTCCTATGGTCTAAAAGATTAAACGGACAATACTAAGCTATTAACTAGGTACATCCAGAATGAGGTTCTAAAGTAGAATTCGATTAGCTGCAGGTATAACAACCTGTCCAGCTGCTACATCTCGTACAATGCTTGTACCAGCACCAATGACAGCGCCATGGCCAATCTTTATTCCCTGAACAATATTTGCACCCGTACCTATATGTACCCTGTCTGCAGTAGTAACACTACCATTAAGCGTGACACCTGGCGCAAGGTGGTTGTGGTTACCAATTTTGCAATCATGCTCTACAATTACACCCGTATTAATTAAGCAGTTTTTTCCGATAGTGGCGTTGGTTTGAATGATTGCACCAGCCATTATTTGCACACCCTCTTCTAATGCTAGGTGTTTAGACAAAATAGCATGAGGCGAGATTACGCTAGCAAAACGGTATCCGCGATTGGAATAAAAATCAAACAGCTTCCAACGTAAGTCTTGCCCAGGAATAGCACCGAGACCATTCACTAGCTCAACCTCTTCTGGGGAGTAGCTAGACAGTAAACTCTGATCACTAACCAGTTGTTTTACACCTGATAAAGGGCTATTAGCTTTAATTGGTTCAGGTGAAACAACCGCAATTAAATTACTACCTTCATTTAGAAGTATCTCAGCAATTACAGAAGCCTGCTCACCACCACCTAAAACAACTAGATCTTTAAACATTATTTGTAATTTCTTAGGCGCTAACTTTGAGTGCAACACCTAACTTTAATCAGTTAAGGTATTGTCATAAAATATACAGATCTTTCCTATAAAAATAGAAATTATCCACACCTTTACTTATCATTAACACCAGACATAGCAAGACCTGAATCAATTAATAAGTAAAAGCATCAAAACCTTCAGGAGCCTTTCATATAAACAAGTGCAAATTTATGAAACCAAGAAATCCTTGATACATATCTATATTTCTCCAACACCAAAAGAGCAACATAAAAAAATACACTAAATACGAAAAAACAAAAACCAAGGAAAATCAGCACCTGCTGAAAACTGAGATTAATCTCCGCACGATTACCAAAATAAAAAGTAAAAGGCGCAACAACAAAAACCTGAAAAGGCAAAATGAATGCAATCAACAGTCTGATCATTATTTATAACCTATCGTTTTATTTAAAAGATTTTTTGCAACAACTCGCCAGTCATTTAATTCTGAATATTCATGCGCTCTCGCACTCAAATATAAATACTTTTCCGCACAAACAAGCGTATCAACAATGGCATTCGCCCACACATTAAAGTCACCATATATCGAAGTGGAATAATTAGAAATATCATGAAATATCTTCGCATCCGATACGATAAGTGGCAGACCAACAGATAGGCAATCTGCAGCTGCTGCACTTCCTCCTTCATCACTATTCTCATAAGCCAAGAGAGCAAGATCAGCATCACTCAACTTTTTCAGCATTTCATCTTTTTCGTAAAAAGAAGTATCCAACTCAACATTCGATGATAAATCAAGCTCATCAATCAGCTTAAGGCATAACTCAAGCTCTTCTGAAGAATCAGCACTTGGATAGAGAGAACACTGAATCCTCAACTTACAACCCGGAAATTTATCAACCACCTTAGGCATAGCTCTCAAAAGTGTTCTTACACCTTTGTGAGCACGCAAAAAACCAGTGGTTATAAGTAGTGGCGGCTTGCTTCCCCAATCTCTATCATAAATAGTTCGTTTATTAATTGGGAGATTGTTATCAAGACCGATTGGATTATGAATAGCACTTAATCCATTCTCATATGCTAATTTAACCTCTGACAGCTGATGAAAAACAACAGATGCACCCATTTCACAAAGTTTGATAAGCGCTTGACTGTCTTCAACTCGATACTTATGATTATCGACAATAACTTTTACGTTTTTATTTGATAAATCAAGAACAAACAAAAAGAGCGTATCCATACTATAAAAAGCAGGATGATACTGAACAATTAGAACCCTTGGGTTTTGCATGCCAATAAAGTTTGCCGTTTCACTAAAAATTCTGCTATCAACATAGTTCAGATCATCGTAATACCAACCAACAATCATCTCCTTACCCAATGAATACAATGGTAAACCTGCATTAGCTGTCCGGCAGCTAATAACACTGACATCTATATCCATGTCCCGAAAGCACTTTACTAATGAAGAGGAATATTCTCCTATGCCGCACTTATGACCAAATGTAGACATCATGGCAATACGTAATCGCCCACTATTACCTCTAACACTGGAGTCCAGGAAATGGGTGTGAGAAATACTACCTAACATACGCAAGCGAGATAAAAATGCATTAGGGTCTTCGAGATCAATAATTTCGTTACCATCAAACCCTTTAGCCAAGAATAACGCGTCTTGCCTGATCATTATATTTAATGGAGATAAGCCACCCCCATTACAGGAAGACGGAACCCAAGCAATTAGATTTTGATTTTCTTTAGCGACAGAAACTAGAGATCGTAAATTTAGAAGCCAATAATCATCCGGACAAAAATCACTATCAAGTAAAACAATAAACTTGCCAGAGGCAGATTCTGCCCCTGCATTTCTAGCTGCTCCATGACTCAAATACGGTAGGTTTAGATATTTAACAGGAAAACCAAAACCATTACATACTGAAGAATTATATTGAGAGTTTAAATCAACTATAATCAACTCAAAATCACGATCAATTTGCCCGGAAATCGAACGAATTAAATTTTCAAACTCTCCATAACTATCAGATATTACTAGAACAAGAGAAAATAAAGGCAACGGTTGTTTGACATAAACGTGCCTATTAGCAACTATCTTACCTACCCTATGGCTAATACGCTCCCAAGCATAGTTATTCTCAACAAACTTTCTTGCGCTACACCCCACAGTCTGTCGCACCGCCTCATCACTTAGCTTAATAATACACTCTAAAAATGATGACAATCCATTAGAAGCAACCAAAAATGGACTCGTGGTGCCGACATCTATTCCTCTTGCACCTGTAGGTGTTGTAATAACAGGTAATGAAAATGCCATAAAATCAAACATCTTTATATTGGTGCCTGATCCTGAAAACATTGGATTAATGGCTATATCCGATGCAGTGAGCCACAATGCCTTTTCTTCTTCACTAAGCATTCCAGTTATATGAATGTTATTACGATTTGCTGCAACCTGACTGCCAACCCCACCAGCAATTACAAATAAAACATCAGGTGCATTAGGGGCAATATCATCAATAATAAAATTTGCAGCTTCAACATTTGGCCCGTATGCACTGCCTATGAAAACCGCTACCAGCCGCCAGTCTTGAATATGAAGTGTCTGCTTAGCTTGTAAACGTTTAGTCTGATCAGGGGGATCGTATGAGAAAGCCATTACGCCATTTGGTACAAGGCGCAACTTAGATGCATTTATCCTATAAAGACGATTAAACCTCAAACCATCTTCATAAGAACACACAAAAACAATGTCAGCCCGTCGGCACAAATTCAACTCATCTTCAATCACATTGCGCAAGAGTTCTGATTCAACCGAATTAGCTTCGTCAAGTAGTTGAGCTCTTAAGAAGCCCTCTACATTTTGCGAATCATATATAACCGTTTGCCCTGGCCGAATATCATGTTCAAGTAAGGGATATACCCACGGATGAGAAAAAACAACAACATCTGCTACCTTGATATTTTCCCGCGCGATTTTCAAATAGTCGGACGATAGATTCCCGAGCTTGCTGAATGAAATATCAATGACTGTTTTTCCACCAGCTCGAGAAGATAATTCTCTAGCCGCCTTATGATGCTTTTCACTAAGCGGGACATCAATTTCTTGCAATCCGGAAGTAATATGATGCTGTCGGAAACTTTCACCCGGCCAGTCATAGCTACCAACATAGGTGCAGTCGATATTATCGCCTAAGTTATGGTACAGTCCTAACAACCTTAGACGACCACCACCAACAGGAGGATCTATTGGCTGCATATCAAATACTGCCACTTTAAGCTTTTTATCAACTTGCTTAATATCGTTATGCTCTTTTTTTTCCTCAAGCGCCGCTTTTAGTAGCTTACTAGCAACTCGAGACCAATCCATGCCTGAAACCCAGGTAAAACCACGATCACCCATGCTTGCTGAACTTTCACGATTAGTGAATAAGTACTCCATTGCCTGACAGATCTGAAACGGATCCGGATTACAAATTAAGCCCGATAAACCATTTTCAACTATTCGTGCTGGCTCACCAGAATCATTACACGTAATAACTGGCTTTTTACTGGCAAAAGCCTCAAGTGTAATATAGCCATAATCCTCATGAACTGGTGTAAATGGAACAGCAATACAGCGCGAATAAAGCTCAACCAAATTAGCATCATCAATACGACCCAAGAATTCTATTCGTGGATCGCCATTCGCTATATCTTTTAATTTTGCTTCAGCCTCACCAGTTCCAGCGATTTTTAGCCGCATTGGTAATTTCGATTGCAATATTGCTTTTATTACAAGATCGACACGCTTCCAATCATGTAGACGACCTGGTAAGAAAAAATAGTCCTCAGATTTATTACACTTGAATTCCGAGAATCCTAGCGGAGGATGCAATACTTCAGCATTGAGGCCTCTCCAGCGAAAGAGTCGTTCCGCCACTTCATGGCCAATGGCAAAACGAGCTTTAACTTTACTCAATGCTGCAAAATCGCGGGCATGAATTTTGGCTCGTTGCTCATAATGCACTTTCGTTGGATTATTAAATACACGTTCAAACATATCATCAAAAACTCTGACGGTATGCACAAGATAAAGAACATGATTAGGGTGGTCTACAACATAGGTAGGAGCTTTTGTTGAAATAACCACATCAAATTCAGACAGGTCAAGCTTGGCACAACGATCATAGTTGTCGATAATAGATTCAAAATCAGGCTCATCTGCAGGAATTGAAATAATCTCAGCTTTACAACCAAGTTTATTCAAGCCACCAACTAAACCGTCATAAAATCTTTCTGCACCACCGATAACACCAGTAGTTGGCATAGCAGCCAGCACAGCTACTCGCAATCCAGTAAAGCTTTCTGGAAAATGCTTATTATTATTCATTATTCTGATTCCTCCCGGTAATCAATAAGCTCACGACGGATACCAGAAAGAATCTGATCAACTGTAACATTACCATCTTCATTTCGATCAAAGTTCAAATAATAACCTTCACTATGTCTAGTGATATGGTTTTCCATCAGTGGAATATTAGTAGTTTCTTGTTTCTGTCTAGCTACTGAAGCTACCGAAATTTGTGCCGTTTGCACTGGCGCCGACTCTTGCACAGAAGCAAACGTGGGCATTGCTGGTTCGACCACAAGCCCTCGGTTAATCGCAAACTGTCTCAGGTGAGCAAACACCTTAGGGTATTTACGCAAGCGGTTTGCCCAACGTTGCCGCAATGCGGGGCGGTTTAGTGCAAAGCGAATTGCTCTGCTTAGCACCGGTCGCAGCAGGGCTTTTATGGCACGAAAAGGTAAGGCTAACAGCCAGGCTATTAAGCGACGAAGCCCACGCAATGGTGCAGTAATTTTCCATGAGGTGCTGTGTAGTAAGTCGTTGATGCGTTGTTGGGCTGCTGCATGGTGTTGCTCGGCTTCGGTAGCACGCAGGTACCAGTGATGGGCGTTGCCTAACGATTCCTGCAGTTGTGTCCAATGCTGATGGTTGGCCTGGTGTACGTTGTGCAGTTCGTCTTTTGTGCTGTTCAGCTCGGCTTCCAGTTCAGTAGCGCGCATATACCAATTGTGTGCGTTACCGAGTGATTCGTTCAGCTGCTGGGTGGTGTGCTCCAGTTGCTGGTTGAATTGTTCTGTTGTGCTATTCAGCTGTTCTGCATACTGCGCCTCTAATGCAGTGGCTTGTTCCGCCAGTTTTTCGGTAAGTTGCTTGGCCCAGGTTTCTGCATCGGTTTCGGCCTGATTTTTTAGTTGCGCGATACAATCAGTAGCTTCGGCTAGTTGGTCAGAAAGTTGAGCAATTTCTTTGGCGGTTTCCGCCAATTGTTTTTCACTGATATGAAGCTGGTATTGCAGTTCTTGTATGCGCTGGGTTTGAGCCAACAGTTGTTGATTAAGCTGGTTTTGCTGTTCGTTTTGCAGTTGTTGCTGGTTTTGTGCAATTTCGTAGCGCGCTTCCAGCTGAGCGGTGCGTGTACTGATTTCACGCAGTTCAGTTTCAGCCTTGCGGGCGCGGTTTTCTTCCTGCCGGGTGCGGGCCTCTTCCTGATAGAGTCGCTGGGTTGCCTGCAACAATTGTTGGCGCAGTTGTTCGCTAAGGGTTTCCAGCTGTACAGCACGTAATTCGGCTTTGTACAGTTCCGGGGTAAGGTTTTGGTTATTCTGATCAATAGCCATAACACGTTCGGCGGTTTCAACCAGTGTATCGCGCAGCCTTTGTTCTTTTTGAGCTAACTCTTCCATGCGGTGCTTTATCTCGTTCAGTTCGGTTTGCAGTGCTTGTTCGTAGCGTTCTGCTATGTGGTTAATGGAAATGCCGTATTCCACTGCAAACATTGGGTCGAAATCTTGCATCAGTTCATCAGTAGCCGGCTTTTGGGCTACTACGGCGTAGTCGGGGCTTACACCAGCTAATACCTGAATTAACCCCGGCCGCTGCAGCTGGTATAAGGCTGGGTCTTCCTGCAGGCGCAGTACTTTATTTCTTGCAAAACCTGCCAACTCGGTAACAAAAGCCAGCAAAATATGGGGCACCGGTCTGATGTGGGTTGGGTCCAGGTAAAAGTTGTGTGTACCTACCACCAGGTTTTCGGCGTTGGGGGTTTCCAGAATCAGCAGCCCACCGGGTTTTAATACGCGCAGGGCTTCTTCTGCTATTTGCTGAACCTGTGAAAATTCAATGTGCTCTACAATGTGAAAACCCGATACTACGCTCAGGCTGTTATCGGGCAGGGCTTGTAACGCGGCTATTGCATCGCCCTGCTCGGCTTGCAGGTTCAATTCGTGACAGGCTTGTAACATGCCTTCGTCCAGATCAACGCCACGGGCTTGCACGTCATTATTTTGCAACAGCTGCAGCCACTCGCCCCGCCCGCAACCGAGGTCAAGCGCGGTACAGGGCGTATGCCATGCCTTCAATGTTTCAATAAAGGGCAAATACACTTCCAACCGGCCCAGTATCAGTTCTCGCGAACCACGGTGACGGTCTTCAAAGGCGCGATAAAATCCGGAACTCATCGGGCACACTCCAATTCAGGAGGCATCCATGCTACACCCACAAATGGCGGGTGCACAGGGTTAACTACATTGAACAGCAAGGCCATATCCAGCCAGTGATAATTGCGTTCAAGATGAGTGTCGGCGGTATGCAGCGCCACCGTTACGGAATAGGAACCCAGGCCTAGTGCCATAGGGAAACTGAAACGGTATTGCAGGGTTTCGCCGGTATTCAGGTTGTGTTGGGTTTGTTTCAGGTGGTGCGTGTTGGTGCCGTAAACCTGGCGGCCCAGGCGGTCTTTTATCAGGTAGCCTAGGACCAATTCTGGGATGTCTTGTTCTACCGTGACGTTAACGCACAGAGTTACGGGTTCGCCTACGGCAATGTATTCCACCGGTTCGTGGTTACTGTTGCGCAGACTTACTTCGGTTATTTTTGCTTCGCCACTTCCCGATACGGTTTGGGCACTGCCATCGTCCAGACGCTTTACTTGCACGGTGCTGTTTTCTTTTTCCGCAATAATGGCGTTGTACAGGTCGATCACTTCTTGCGGCGGGCCGTCTTTAATTACAGTGCCATTTTCCAGCAGTAAGGTGCGATCGCACAGGGTAAGAATGGATGATGGGTCGTGGGTAACAATCAGCAGGGTTGTGCCTTGTTCCTGAAACTGGCGAATGCGTTCAAAGCTTTTGTGCTGAAAGTAGCTGTCGCCTACCGACAGCGCTTCATCCACAATTAAAATTTCTGGCCGGAAAGCGGTGGCTACAGCAAACGCGACGCGAACCTGCATACCGCTGGAGTAGGTTCGTACCGGCTGGTCGAAGTATTCGCCTATTTCAGCAAAGGCTTCAATGTCGGGCATGGCTTGCATAATATGGTCATGGCCATAGCCCATTAACCCGGCTGAGTGCAGTACGTTTTGCCGCCCTGTCAGTTCGGGGTTAAAGCCCATGCCCAGTTCAAGAATGGCGGCAATGCGACCGTTAATATGTACGCTGCCTTCTGTTGGCTGCAGCGTACCGGCTATCATTTTCAGCAGGGTGGATTTACCTGCACCGTTCTGGCCCATTATGCCAATGGCTTCGCCGGGCCGAATTTCAAAACTGACATGCCGCAGTACCCAGTGCTCTTCCCTTGGGCGCGATTTAATACCAAACCAGCTGGCAAAGCGTTGCCATTCGGAATGGTAACTGCGGTAGGCTTTGCCCAGATTTTGTACGCTTAACAGGGTCATAGCGCATCCACCATTTCCGGGGCTGCCCGGCGGAACATAAACAGGCTTACCAGCAGTAAAACGGCAGCTACGGTAAAGGTTATCAGCATGGGTTCCATGGCCGGTGTTTTTCCAAACACCAAGATGTCGTGGTAAGCGCTGACGATGGGCAGCATGGGATTGTAGGCAATAACGCTTTGTAGTGAGTCCGGTACAATTTCCAGCGGATACACAATAGGCGTAAACCAGAACAGCGTTTGTATAACAATGGGGGTTACCTGCCCAATATCACGCACAAATACGTTAATAACGCCCAGAATTAACCCTACTCCCAGTGCCAGCATGACGGTGATTATCGTTAGTGGAAATAACCACAGGGCTTCTATACCGGGCGTATGGCCCAACAAAGCAAATACCACCAGCACTGAAAGCAGCAGCAGGCTGTAATTCAGCAAGCAGGAGCCCGTGGTAATAGCAGGCATGGTTATGCGGGGGAAACGCATTTTTTTCATCAGATTGCCGTTGTCTATAAACAGCGTAAGACAGCGCCCTACTATTTCGGCAAACAAGCTCCAGGCAGTAATACCCGCGGTTAAGTACAGTGCGTAAGCATAGGGATTATCAATGCCGGGTAACTTGGCGGCCAGTACGTTGGATAATATCAGGGCGTAAATAGCAACTTGTGCCAACGGATGAATGATCATCCATAAGCCACCTAGGCGACTACGGGCAAAACGCGCAGCAAACTCGTTGCGAATGGATGACGATACAAACCCACGGTAGGCCCAGAGATTGCGCATATAAGTAAACATATCAACCTTGTATTAATGCCGTGGCTTCCGCCACTTTTTGTTGTAGTAATGCCGGATTAGCGCGGGTTTCAATATTGAGCCGCAGTAAGGGTTCAGTATTAGAGGCACGCAGGTTAATACGCCATTCGGCAAACTCCATGCTCAGGCCATCAGTGCGGTCTGTTACCGGTTTTTGGTTGACGTAGTAAGTTTCTACCCTTTTCAGCACTTCGTTACTGTTGGCGACAGTGAAGTTAATTTCACCGCTGCAGGGATAGGCTGCCATACGTTCGTCCACTAATTCAGCCAGTGTTTTGTCGCTGGTACTCATCAGTTCGGCGACCAGTAACCACGGGATCATGCCACTATCGCAGTAGAAGAAATCTCGGAAGTAATGATGGGCACTCATTTCACCGCCGTATATGGCATCTTCACTGCGCATGCGTTCTTTAATAAAGGCATGCCCAGTTTTGCTTTGTACAGCAATACCACCCGCCTGTTGCACCTGGTTAATGGTGTTCCAGGTTAAGCGCGGGTCATGAATAATTTTGCTGCCAGGGTGTTTTTTTAACAGCATTTCGGCCAGCAAACCCACAAGGTAATAGCCTTCGATAAAGCGGCCGTTGGCATCGAAGAAGAAGCAACGATCAAAGTCACCATCCCATGCCAGCGCCATATCACACTGGTTTTCCAGCAAGGCTTTTTGGGTTAGTTCACGGTTTTCCGGCAACAATGGGTTAGGAACCCCGTTGGGGAATTCGCCATCTGGCTCTGTGTTAATCAACACCCATTGCAAAGGCAGCAGATTTTGTAAGGCCTGAATGACCGGGCCGGCGGCACCATTGCCGGGGTCGGCCAATATTTTCAGCGGCTTTAAATTGGCGGTGTTTACATAGCCAAGAAGATGCTGCAAGTAGGCTGCTTTATCAGCGTTGTGATGAACCTGGCCTTTATTACTGGCTGGTTCACCCAACTTATTATTGGCAACACGATCACGAATTGCATTCAGACCGCTGTCGCCACTGATGGGGCGTGAACCTTCACGCACCAGCTTCATGCCGTTGTAGCCTTTGGGGTTATGGCTGGCAGTTACCATAATGCCACCATCCGCCTGATAGTGGCTGGTAGCAAAATACACTTCTTCCGTGCCGCACAGACCGATATCAATGACATTGGCGCCGGCATCGGTAAGGCCATTAATGAGCGCTTGCGCCAACGCCGGGCTTTCTAGGCGCATATCGCGGCCGACCACGTAGCTGTTGCCACCCAGTTCGGCCACTAAGGCGCGGCCAATACCGTAGGTGATGTCTTCGTTTAATTGTTCCGGTACTTTGCCGCGAATATCGTAGGCCTTAAAACAGGTCAGTTCATTCATTTGCATCAACCCGACCATAAATGTCTTCAAAGCGTACAATGTCATCCTCACCTAAGTAATCACCACTTTGCACTTCAATCATGACTAGGTCGATGACACCAGGGTTTTCCAAACGATGCCTGTGACCGGCAGAAATAAAAGTTGATTCGTTTGTGTTGAGGTAGAACGACTTCACATCATTAATTACTTTTGCCATACCGCTGACGACAATCCAGTGCTCACTGCGGTGGTGATGCATTTGCAGAGATAACGAGGCACCGGGTTTGACTTCGATGCGCTTGATTTTGAAGCGCTCACCTTCTTCTAGGGTGGTATAGGTTCCCCATGGGCGGTGAACAGTTTGGTGTAGCAAGTGGGCTTCGTGCTGTCGAGTCTTAAGCTCTTTAGCAATTAAACCAACATTTTGCGCTTCGTCTTTATGGGCAACAAGCAGCGCGTCTTCAGTATCTATAACAATTAAATCTTTAACCCCGACCAATGCCGCTAAGCGCTTAGGAGAGTGCACGTAGTTGTTACTGGAATTTATGGTGAGGACTTCACCTACGAGACGGTTTTGAATGTCATCTTCTGCTACCAGCTCACTCATCGCATTCCATGAACCAATATCACTCCAGCCGATGTTGCACGGTACCATTGCAACTTTACTTGAGCGCTCCATCAGTGCGTAATCAATTGAGGTATCAGGCACCGTGGCAAAGCTGTCTGCGTCAAGGTGAAGTACCGTATTATCGTTATTACTTGTTGTTGATGCACTAATCGTTTTACGGGTTTTAGACAGAATCTCTGGCGCATGCTTTTCAAGGTCTTGTAATAGCGTACCCACCCTGAAGCAGAACATTCCTGAGTTCCAATAGTAGTTGCCTGCACTAACATATTGCTTGGCGGTATCCAAGTCTGGTTTTTCAACAAAGCATGTCACTTCAAAGCCACCTTCAAGTGACTTGCTTGCGTCAGCCTCAATGTAACCAAAGCCTGTTTCTGGGTATTCTGGCTCGATTCCAAAGGTCACATGCCAACCTTGCCCAGCAAGTACTTGTGCCTTGGCAACTGCTTGACCAAACTTAGCTTCGTCTTTAATTAAGTGGTCAGCAGCTAAAACTAAAATCTGGGCATCATCACCGTGGATTTCCTGCACCTGAAGAGCAGCGGTGGCAACAGCTGCGGCCGTATTACGACCAAAGGGCTCTAAAATATATTTAAGCGAGCAGTTGCGCTCATTGGCCTTGTTGTATTCATCTTCGGTTTTAAAGAAAAGCTCTTTATTGGTTACCGTCAGTATTTCGGTAACATTATTAAGCGCACAAGCGCGCTTGAATGTTTTACTAAGAAGGTTTTCACCATCTGGAAGATTCATAAATGGCTTAGGGTGTGCCTTACGCGAAACTGGCCAGAGTCGAGTTCCTACTCCACCTGACAAAATAACTGGTATTAGTTTCAACTTTTCCTCCTGAACAAGACCTGATTTAGACCAGACATTTATTAAGTACTAGCGGCCTACGTTGAGCCCAGCATATTGAGCAAAAAATAGCCTAAGACATTGATATAATGAAAACTGTATAGAAATTTACCAAAAAAGAAGAGGATACACTTTCTTCTTGTGAAAGTCCTTAACAATGACCCACGCAGATCTACAACCTAACCCGATAGGTTCGACTTAATTAACCGCCAATGTGATTCAAACGGTGCTAATCAGGCGTATGGCTGAACTCTCGAAACTTTGAGGCCAACTCTAATGCAGCCAAAGAGTATTCTTTCGCATCTGATGTTTCGTAAGCGCCCTTAAATCAGCACCCCAGTAAACGGGCGCTTAGCTTAACCCAGTTCCACGTTCCAAGGCAGCAGAGCTTCGAGCTTTTCTAATGTGTCAGCCTCGCCAATGTGGTCAAGGATATGCTTGATGTAGCCTTGTGGATCGATGCTATTTGCTTTGGCGGTTTCTATCAGTGAGTAACAAGCAGCGCTGGCTTCTGCGCCTTTACGAGTGTCGGCAAATAACCAGTTCTTACGGCCAATGGCGAAGGGTCGGATGGCATTTTCTGCCAAGGCGTTACTGATCTTAAGGTCGCCGCGTTCGCAGTAGCCTTCCAGGTATGGCCATTGGTTTAAGGTGTAGTCGATGGCTTTTCTGAGCGCGCTACCTTTCATCACTTTGCCAGCGTTTTTCTCAAGCCATTGTTTAAACTCGTTGAGTATTGGCAGGCTGATTTCTTGCCGTGCCTTTAAACGCTCTTCATCGGTTTTGTCAGCTATGTTGCTTTCTATGCGATAGAGTTTGCGGATGGTAACTAAGCGCTACATCGGCTTTGCTTACGGTGCCTGTCTTGGCTTTAGCCTTAGAATCAGCGCTTTTATCGGCCTCAACAAATTTACGTCGTGCGTGATCCCAGCAGCCAATGCGCGTAATCGAATTGGCTTTGCAGACCGTGCTATAACCAGAATAGCCATCGGCTTGCAGCACGCCTTCAAAATCATCCAGCAAGCGCACAGCCACACTGCCTGCACGTGAAGGATCGTATTCAAAAAGAACACTCTGTTTTTCGGGCGGTCCGCCACGGATAACCCACATCCATTTATCCGATTGTGCTGTTTTACCGTCTTCTTTCAGCACCTGCAGACGGGTTTCATCCGCTTGCAAGTAATTACCGCTGTTTTGCACCTCGCGCACTAAGTGCAACAGAGGCTTGGCTTCGTCAGCAAAGCGTATGCACCATTGCGCCATGTTATTGCGATAAATCGGCTGGCCCAAGCCTTTAAATTTACTCTCTTGGCGATATAACGGCATACCGTATTGGTATTTGTCGGCAATCACATGGGCAATCAGCGAAGTGGTCACCGAGCACTTACCAAAGGGGTGCACTGGTCGCTGCGCAGCTACGATCTGTTCTTCTGATGCGTTGTTTTCAGAGGGAAACACGGCTTTTTCTTGCCAGTGCTCCAGCACTTTGAGTTGCGCTGGAATGTAGTGCAGCTCTTCTTTTACTTTAGTGAAGAAGGTTTTACTAGCGCCGGCTTTTTCTAGTTCAGTGAGCTTATGTTCAATGCGCTCACGCACAAGGCTTGCAGAAAAACCACGCTTGCGTGTCTGGCGCTCTTTGCGTTGCTGGGCAATGCCTTCGCCCTCATCTGGCAATTCAGGCAGGGACTCAAACAGCTCATCGAGTTGGGCTTCGAGCTCGATTTCATCAAAGAGGTTGAGCTGAAATTTAGATTTTTCACTGCTGGCACTGAATTTCTGTGTTTTCAGCAGACGGTTCATTTCTTCCAGCAGTTCAATACGGCGATGGGCATCTTGCAAAGCAGTGTTCTGCTCATCAATAACAGCTTGAAACTGTGCCACAACCAAACGCAATTCAGCGGCACTAAGGCCGCTTAAATCTGGGGTTTTAATGGTCGGTTTGGGCTGTTTTTTCATGCCGAAATTATAGCAAAACCCGCCACCAAAAGCACCCTTAAAAGCAGCCAAAACCCAGTGAAATCAGGCTAGCCAAGGCTGTTGTAGTGCAGTTTTTTATGGCCTTTAAAGAGGCTGATATCGTAACCATCCAGCAGCCAATTTATTTGCTCGCCCGTTAAGGCTAACAGCTCATCGGCAGGCCTAGGCCACTTGAATTTTTCCTCGGCCAGCGCCTTGTAGTACATGACAAAACCATTGTCTTCCAACATCACGCATTTGATTTTGTTGCGCTGGCGATTGGTAAAGGCATATAACGCACCGCTGAACGGGTTATGACCAAGCTCTTGCTCAACCAGCAAAGCCAAGCCATTGGCTTGCTTCCTAAAATCCACCGGCGCACGGTACAGATAAATTTCCGGCATCTGCTTGGCTGGCCGTAAATAACGCACCTTCATTACAACTGCCTCAGCATCGCCAGCACTACATCGAGATTACCTGCATTCACTCCAGAAAAACTTATGCCGCTGGGCAGATGAACACCCAACCCATCAGCACTGCTAGTCGAGGTCGCTAGCTGCGTAACCTGAGCAAAACCAGCAGACTTTGCAACCGCGTCTACCGGCTGAAACTTTCTACGCCAATAATTAAATTGTGCATAATTCAAATCATGCTGTTTGCAAAACGCAGCACCGGATAAATCCGATGCTTGCCAGGCATCAATATGTTGCTGCCAAAACTGCTGACGTTCTTGTGATGTCATCGCTAATACCTCTTTGAAAAAGACAGGTATTAGTGTGAAGCTGTATAGGTTGGCTTAAAAGATGCTGATTTAAGGGCGCTTACGATGTTTCGATTATTTGGGCACTGTTTACAGCTTTGTTTCTAAGGTCTTTAAGCTTTGTATACAGGTCGTAGGCTGATTGGCTTATGAGCCCTTGGGCTTGGAGTTGTTTCGCTGCTGCGTTTCCAGATACGCGACCTGTGCCACCTCTGACATTTAAACCGTTATGCAATGCCGCGGATATTGTTGCAAGCTCGACTTCACGCCAAGCATCTACCACCGCACCGTTAGGAGAGTGCTCGGCTAAACGCTGTAACTGACTTCCTTTTGAATCATAAACGCCTGGTTTTTTTCCAAATTTATTCTCTTGATTAATCTGACGCACTTCAATCATACCCACCCCAAACTCAGCTCGAACACCTCCTGCTTCAACGGCATTAATTCGTGCGATTAGCTTTATCACTGGCGACCTTAACACGGAAGCAATAGCAAGCACCGTAAGCGGCCATGCCAATATCTCAATGAGTTTGATTAGTTGCGTAGATTCCATACGGGCACCTTTGTGAGTATGACGCTTGTAGCCAAGATCTACCTGAGTGATGTCGGCTACAAAGCGTCATGCTGTTTTTCTTGTTAGCTTTGCGGTTTAATACCTAACTGCTGTGACAAGTATCTGCGCCCTGCGGTAAGTGAGTTGCAGGGCGCAAGGACAGTCTACTTTATTAAATGGGCAGCCTGTCTTCAAACTGCAGCCGCACATCCCCTAATGTGCGCCCTGCAGGTCGAGGCTCTTGCATTAAGTTTTCTACCCATATTCTGATAGCCTCGTAATTGTCTACCCAGTACGGAAGCCCCCAGTACAGAGACAGCTCATTGCCGCGCACAATGCTGTAATAGTTGATAAGCCAAATCGCAACATTTCTGGCAGTTAATTGCGGCGCTCGTTCGTTTTTAGTGAGTACCTGTTGCATACACTACCCCTCCAGCAGAAGTTCAGATTGAATTAGATGCTCAAATACTGGGCCATCTTGTCCACATTCAAATAGGCTCATCAGACGGGACTCCAGTGATTGATTGTTTGCCCTAAACGATTAAGTAAAAGAGGTAGCACGGCTAATGCCAGATCATCTTCGAGCACATCAAGTGACTCTTTAACCCATGTCTCTAGTGCTTCAAGGTTGCTACTCTCATTACCCCTGCCAATTACAAAAACAAGTTCATCGCCCTCAGGAATCAGCATGGCTTGCTGCATGGCTTCAGCTAAACGTCGGTGAGTTTGTCCATTCAAGTTAAGCATCAGCAGTCTCCTTTTCCTCTTCCTTTGCAGTTTGATTGAGCTCACTGGCAAGCAGGCGATCAAATGCCGAACCGTCTTGACGGGTAAGGTTAGGCACATAGCGTGAGTACACTCGAAACAACATTTCTGTGGTGGTATGACCCATTTGCCGCGCAATCCATTCAGGTGTTTCACCGGCAGCCAGCCAAAGAGTGGCTGCGGTATGACGGGTTTGATAAGGGGGTCGACGTTTTATCCCCAAGTAACGCAGTGTCGGATGCCAAACTCTGCGTGTCACATTGCGGTGGTACAGTGGATTACCGTCACGGTTGCAGAACACGAACTCTTTATCACCGGTCACTTCACGCTGAGCCTGCAAGGCATCAAAAACGGGTTGCGACATGTGGATCTCGCGTTGTGAGCCATCATTTTTGGTGTAGGTCATTTGGGTGTTGACCACTGTTTCTCGGATCAGGATTTGTCGTCTTTCAAAATCGATATACTTCCAGCGTAGCCCGTCGATTTCACCGGTACGCATGCCGGTGAAAAAGCGCACGGTGTAATACGCTTGAAAATCCTTACGCACATGGGTTAAAAACTTACTCACCTCTTCTAATGAAAAGGGCTCTATATCCGTGCGTTGAATTTTTAATGATTTAACTCCACGGAAAGGTGAGTTAATATCGTAACGCTCAGCGGCTTCATTCATGATCATCCTTATTGGGGTGATTACCTTGTTTACAGTGGAAGCTTTTAATGGGCTGTCTTTTCGTAACGGTTCTTTGGCGAGATTTGTACGAAATTGCAGAACTTCAGCTTTGGTGATGTCGCTGAGTTTTTTATCCCCGAAAAAAGGTAGAGCGTAGGATTTAAGGGATCCCGTTACAGTCCTGTAGTGACTGTCTCGCCACTCCACCTGCTTCTCTGATAGCCAAATTTCGGTAAACTCAGCGAAGGTTGGAATGTTGCCAGCCTGACCGTTTGCTCCTTGACGGGCTGCATGCAGCTTGCTTTCAAGCTCATCAAACAAGTCAGCTCGAGCGCTCTTAGGAAAGTAATTTCGGTATACGAATGTGCCTAGCAAAATTTCTGCTTCCATGCGCTCTAAGATTTTCTCTAGCTTTTTGCGGTTGGCTGCAGTGTCTGTATACCGGGTCAGTTCACGGCATCGACGGCCCTTATAGCGAAAATCTGCTTGGAGCCTGCCGTTTCTAACATTAATAGAAGCCATAGTTCCCCCTCCTCTCAGTTACTGTAAACCCGTCGCCACATCGAGCGCGGGTGGCTTGAACATGTCCTGTTCGATTTTTTCCCACAAGTACAAAATTTTCCGCCCTCCAAACGGGCGAATGTAATGAATGCCTTCCAGCAAAACAGAGTCTTTCAGCTGGTTACGGATGGTGCGTGCGTCATATTTAATGCGCGCAGCAAGTTCATCAGTGGTTAAGTATGTGTTTTTCATTCCAAGCTCCTTTCGAGGTTCTTCTGTAGCGTTGAAGCTACATTAATAGCTAAAAATGTGCCTGTCAAGCTCTTTTGTAGCTTTTAAGCGACATTGATGCCACTGAAGCTGCAGAGGAGGTTTTATAGGTGCGAAAATATGGTCGTCAGGATAGAATAAAGCGAATAACAGGAGAGCTGTAATGATCAGATTTAGACTTAAAGAACTCGTGGCTGAAAAAGAGTTTCAGGAAGGAAGAAATATCACTTACGAGGAAATATCAAGAAAAACGGGAATACACCGTACTACCTTATCTAGGATTGCAAATATCAAGGGTTACGTTACCAATACGGATGTGCTCGATAAACTGTGTGCTTATTTCGGTGTTAACACCAATGAGGTGGCTGAGTACATTGAAGAACCGCAGGGGGCGGAGGAAGAGTTCAGCTCAGAAAAGTAAGCTATATATTCAAAATTTACAGCTTAAAACAGCTGGCACTAGAAAAGTGACTGAGTTTGAGTGGTGGTCAATATTTGGGAAGGGAAATTCTGGAGATTTCTTTACTTGGTCACACTTTGGTCACCGTTTGGTCACCGCGGCAATTTTAAGAGATTGTGACCAAGACAGGGGGAGGTCATAAAATGGACGTAAAAATAAGTAGATGTGGCGCACCAGGCGGGAGTCGAACCCACGGCCTTTGCCTTCGGAGGGCAACGCTCTATCCAACTGAGCTACTGGTGCGTGGCGCGCATTATACACAAAATGACCACCGCTGTAAGTATTGATTTAATGGATGACTCCCGCCCTCCGAAGGCAGGGGTCGTGGGTTCGAATCCCGCCGGGTGCGCCATTTCTAAGCTTTAACATCCTCAGACATACATTAAAACCCTTATAAATACTCGTTTAGGCGGGTATTTTTGCTTTTACATGCCCAAACATAACCAGACATATAACAGACATTCTTGTACACTGAATTTATAAATAACACTCAGTGTACATAGATGGCTGAGGCTAAATTCATTTCAGCATCTTTGCATTTGCGTGTGTTACATGTGTTATGCACCAGCAGTGATGCCTATTACTACTGTGTACATGATGAAACGACAAGATATTAAGCACCGCCCTTAAACGCTGTACTAATTTAGTGACTGTACTTTTGCCTGAACCTGAACGTCCTACAATGCCAATTACCTCACCTGCATTAAACGTCAGATTTAAATCTTTAATGATTTGTGGGCCATCAGGGCGATAACGAAAATTTACATGCTCAAATTGAATATCACCTTTAATCGGTGGCAAGGCTAAGCGAGATTTAGCCGCTTCTGTCGGGGTGTTTAAAATATCGCCTAAGCGCGCTACAGAAATACCCACTTGCTGAAAGTCTTGCCATAACTGGGCTAAGCGAATGATAGGTGCGGCTACTTGCCCCGCTAACATATTAAAAGCAATTAACTGGCCAACAGTCAGGTCGCCACTAATCACCAAGTGGGCACCTAACCATAAAATAGCAATCGTCACTATCTTTTGAATAAACTGCACGCCTTGCTGACCAATCGTAGCAATACGTACTACTCGAAAGCTTGAAGTAACATAAGCGGCTAATTGCTTATCCCAACGGCGTGTCATTTGTGGCTCAACCGCCATGGCCTTAATAGTGCCTACCGCAGAAACAGATTCGACTAAAAAGGATTGGTTGTCAGCGTTACGTGCAAACTTATCGTTTAGGCGTGCGCGCAAAATAGGGCTAATACTGGCAGACCATAAGGCATAGCAAGGCAGCGATGCCAACACAATTAAGGTAAGCCAGCCACTGTAGTACCACATGACTGCAATAAAAATGAAAGAGAACATCAAATCTAAAACAGAAGTTAATGTTTGCCCCGTTAAAAAGTTACGGATTTGCTCCAGCTCGCGCGCACGCGCTACGGTTTCACCCACACGGCGTGTTTCAAAGTAACTAATAGGCAAGGCCAGCATATGCCTAAATAACTTGGCACCTAGCTCTACATCTATACGGCTGGTTGTGTGTGAAAAAATATAAGTACGTAAACCACCCAGCACCACATC
>NZ_JAZDRH010000007.1:0-131786 GCF_047470865.1 Pseudomonas sp. F1_0610 | reverse complement strand
CCCATCCCGAACTCAGAAGTGAAACGATGTATCGCCGATGGTAGTGTGGGGTCTCCCCATGTGAGAGTAGGTCACCGTCAAGCGCCTAAAACAAAATCCCAGCTTAGCAATAGGCTGGGATTTTTTTTATGTCCGTAAAAAATAAAGCTTAATCGCCTGTTTCGCTTTCAATAAAGACCTATAATCTAATGGATAAAAGCAACCTCTGTCTTATACTCTGTGAGCCAATAAAGCATTTAGGCAAGAAGTCTTAACTGTTACGGGGTAATTTGTGTAGTAGAAATTTCACTAAGTTTAAAAGATCGCAGATTAACGCTGTAAGATAAAGAAAGGTAATAACCAGCATTAGTCTATTGCCCTTAGTAAGAAAAATAGCTACTAAGGTATCTTTTAAAAATGCGTTTGGCGTCTGTTTTAATTCGTTCGCTGATGATGAAGCGTTCTTACACCTAGGCTTTGCTTGCCTTTGTGCTCGGACACTCAGTGCTTAAGCCTGTACTTAGCAAGCTAGTCTTTCGTTTGGTTATTCTACTTGTGCGCACTATTTTAAGCTAAATAAAAAGCTAAGTTATGCTCTTTTTAAAGGGAAGGCAGTTAGGTAAGTGATTTCTATGGTGTTCTGTTTTATAAATAAAATTAAGTCAGCTGTGCTTCTGGTATAGATAGCGTTTTGGGTATTTTTTCTGCATCCCAGTGAGCGCTGGCGAAACAGAGTAGCTCTTGTGCCGTCGCTTCTTTTAAGTAGCTAGGTGCTGTTTGACCTAAGGCCTTTAGTGCACGTAATAGATTCAAGTGAATACGCTGCTGGTCAATAGCCTCTGATCGATAAGATTTACTGAGCTTTTGCCCGTTAGGCATAGTAATTAGCGGGATGTGTAAATAGTTAGGCTGGGTATAACCTAAAATTTTTTGTAAGTAGAGTTGTCTTGGTGTGTTATCAAGTAAGTCGGCACCGCGTACCACGTCTGTGATGCCTTGTAATCCATCATCTACCACAACTGCTAGTTGATAAGCATAGTATTGATCTTTGCGTTTAATAATAAAGTCGCCGACATCAGTACTGATATTTTGCTTAAAAACGCCTTGGATTCTATCGATAAAACTATAGATTTTATCCTCAGTTTTGATGCGGATGGCGCTAGAGGTCGGGTTTTTATTGTTTAGATTACGGCAAGTATTTGGGTAGACAGCAAAAGGCTGAAGTTGAGAACGGGAGCAATCACAGTGATAGGCGAGTTGTTTTTTGAGTAGATCATTTATGATTTCTTGGTAAATTCTGTGGCGTTGACTTTGTTTGATTATTTCACCGTCCCAGTGTAAACCATAAGCTTCTAAAGTCCGTATAATTGAGTCGCAAGCACCTTTAGGCTCACGTAGGGGATCGGTATCTTCTATGCGTAATAACCACTTGCCCTTTACAGCTTTGGCATCAAGATAAGAAGCCAAGGCTGCTAGCAAGGAACCAAAATGAAGTGGTCCACTGGGAGTGGGGGCAAATCGACCAATATAAGATGTCATTAGAAAAGCGCCAAACATAAGTTTGACGCTTAGTATAGCGCAAGGTTTAACCTTGTGAGAGTAATTGGCGCAACTCTAAAATAGTAGCGTTTGCACGAGATATATAGTTTGCAAGCACTAAGGAATGATTCGCCAATATACCGTAACCATCACCATTTAATATAATAGGGCTCCATACGGTATGCTGTGTTGCTTCTAGTTCACGTATGATGTTGCGGACACTTTCAGTGGCGTTCTTTTTAGCCAATACATCAGCAAAATCAACTTCTACAGCTTTAAACAGATGCAGTAGTGCCCATGCTTCGCCCCGTGCTTCGTAGAAGACATTATCAATTTCCAGCCAAGGAGTTTTGGTAATATGTTCAGTGTCTCCTTCAAGCTGGCCAACAAGGTTAGTACGACCAACGCTTGCAGATAAACTTTGCGATACGTTTCCTAAGCTGGCTGAAACATCGCCTAGCCAGTTATTGAGGTTGTCTGCTCGGGTATAAAACTTAGCATTGCCATCGGCTGTGTTCATACGCTTTAAATAGACATTAAGGTAGTTGATACCTTTACGGTATTCTTCTTCAGTGGCAGGAAACATCCAGCGATTCGGGTCAGAGTTAAAGCGAGCATAAGCGGCAGCTAAGTCCGTATCTTCGGTGGATTGAGACTGAGCACGAGTAAAGTCTTTAACTAATGCACGCGAAAAATTACGTACTTGAACCAGAACGCCTTGTTCCCACGAAGGGATGTTATCTAACCATAAACCAGGTGGAAATTTATCATTCGTTAGATAGCCGCCTGGCTTATCTAGCATGGTTTGCATAAGATGTTTAACAGTGGCTACACTGGTATAGCCTGTTACAATTTTTTGTTGATTGGCTTGAGCGGTCGCTTCTGCGTTGACTGTGACAGAAAAGAGCTTTGGCTCTTGACTCCAATACCAGCCAACAAAAACCGCGATAATGAGGTAAATAAGTAAGACCGCTCCTAGGGTTTTACTAAACCAAATGCCGCCAAAATAACTCCGTACATCATCGACAGAGTTCCCTACAGTGTTGCGGGTTTTTCTTTTCCAATTAAGCATTCATGTTTCCTTTTGGCATCACAGTGCTTTTGCTATCGACACTATAAAACAACATTAGGTTTTACGCAGCGGTTAAATAATCTTGATATGAATCAAGTGCTATTTTTAATCTTTGTGATGCTGGCGGCGAGTTAATCTTAGGCAATACTTTAGCATCTATTCTATTGTTGAATACGCATACTTATTTTTTGCGATAGAACCATGGATGAAATTTTGCCAAAAAACCTACAAGACCAGCAAACAACAATGTTACAAATAGCGCATTTAACTCGTGATGTGATTACTGTCTGGCAACAGTTCCATCAAACAGGTTATGAAAATGTTTTTGCTTCTTTAATGGCAACGCTTAAAAATTTTGAATTTAGTGTCCAACACAGCACAATTCATAGTCAGTTGACACAAAAAATTATTGCTGAACTTCGTCAATTAAAAGCTATTTATGCCACTTTAGATAAAAGCTTATTAGAGCCAATTGATGCATTAATGTTCAACCTTGAGCAAGAAGCTATCAAACAATTTGGAGAGCGCAATCAGCTCCTAGAAACCAGTGGTTTTATTGAGCAGCCTATTTATGTGCTTTGCCAAACAGAAGCACTGGTTGAAAAACTAAGCTCACATTTAGTTTATCTAGCACGGCGCGTAATAGCCTTTGATAGTGCAGAGGTGCTTCTACAGGCCAGTACCAAGGAGTTACCTGTGGCAGTGGTGTTGATAGTTGATGCCAAACTCAGTACCACTGATTTAGATGCTTTAAATGAGTTTCATAAAGAAAACAAGCAATTACCGATATTTATGCTCTCATTTGAGCCTAATCGTGATGTCGCCTTTCGATTAGAGGTGGTTAGGCGCCAATATACAGGTTTCTTTTCAGGTATTTCTGATGAAAGTTACTTTTTATCTAGCTTAGAACGATATGTACATAATCGCAAAAGTACAGCTTACCGTATCCTAATTATTGATGATTCCCGCGCTCAAGCATTATTACTACAGCGTATGCTAGAGGATCATACGCAATTTAAAGTAGATACCACCAATGAGCCTTACGAAGCCTTAAATAAGCTGGCCGACTTTAAACCTGATGTGATTTTGTTGGATATGCAAATGCCAGAATGCTTTGGTTATGAATTGGCCTCTGTTATTCGCCAAAGCTGTCGCTACACAGGCACACAAATTCTTTACATGTCGGCTGAAGAAGAGCTAGATAAACGTATTCTAACCCTGACGGAAGACGCTGATGGGTTTATTGTAAAACCGGTAAAGGCGCATCATTTGCAAAAACAAATTATGTGTAAAGCCTTACGTGGGCGCAATATTATGCGTCAGCTAAGTAAAGACGCTTATACGCAGCTAGATAATCGAGAGTATTTTATTTTTGCTGCTGAGGATCAAATTAGACAAGCAACCTTAGGTCTTTACACACTTAGTTTTGCGGTGTTAGGTATTGATCATTTGCGTTATTTTAATCAGCGCTATGGTTATTCTGCTGGAGATCAACTGTTGAAAGGCTTTGTATTATTTTTAAAGCAAAATTTAACAGAAGTAACTATTGGGCGTTATAGCGGTAATAAAATAGTACTGATTTTTAAACAGAAAACATCTGTTGAAGTGAAAGCTATATTGGATACATTGCTAAAAGCCTATTCAATACTGGTTTATGATTTAGCCAATGAAAAGGTTTTTGCTAGCTTTAGTGCTGCCATTGTCGCTTGGCAAGAGGGTTATGAAGTGCAAGAAGTGATTACTAAAGCAGCACAAGCTATTAGTCGTACTGCTAAGCTTAGTTATGCCCAGATAGACATTATTGAGTAATAGCTGCTTTGGTAGCAGCTCTAAGTGCATCAAGTAATGTAATACTAGCGTAGCTGTCTGGGATAAGGGAGTAGTCTATTTGGAACGCTTGAATAGCTTGGCGCGTATTGATGCCTATTATGCCATCGGTGCTACCTGCGTTATAGCCTAAACCATTAAGAATTTCTTGCATTTCGACACGCTCTGAGCGAGACAGTGGTCGATCCTCGGTAGGCCAGCTACTTTGTACATTGGCCTTACCTTTGAACTGATCTGCCAGTAGGCTAATTGCGAGGGCGTAGGCGGTTGAATTGTTATAACGCATAATGACACGAAAATTATCCAGTAGTAAAAAAGCGGCTCCTTTATGACCAGCTGGTACAAATAATGTGGCTATTTCTTGGTCAAGTTTGCTATCTATAGTAATGAAACCTCTAACCCCTAAAGCTTTCCACTGAGCTACTGTTTTTTGTTGAATACCATCTGCCAGTTGGTAGTTAAAGTTTGCTGGCAGCTTTACTTCCATTCCCCATGGTATTTGGTATTTCCAACCATAATGCTTAAGGTAGTTAGCTGTTGAAGCTAAAGCATCAGCTTTGGAAGTCCAAATATTACGTTTACCATCACCGTCAAAGTCTACGGCAAAGCGTAAAAAAGTACTTGGCATAAATTGAGTTTGGCCCATAGCTCCAGCCCATGAACCGGTTAAATCTGTGACCTTGCGATCGCCAGCTTGTACTATAGATAGTGCGGCCATTAACTCTTGTTTCCAAAAGTTAGCACGTCGTCCTTCATAAGCTAGGGTTGCCAGTGAGCGAAATACATTACTCTTACCTGTATTGGCCCCATAACCACTTTCCATACCCCAAATAGCAACAATGATTTCGGGATCAACTTGGTAGCTTTGTGCGATTTTTGTTAACACCGCTTGCTGTTCATTTAGATTTTTTTTACCAATATTGACTTGCCCTTGGGCGGTAGCACCGGCTAGGTACTCCCATACGGGGCGTGAAAACTCAGGTTGAGTATTATCTAAACGAATGACCTGCGGATCTAAAGTGATATCTTTAAAGGCTGCATCCAGTGTTGTTTGAGGGATGCCCTTGGATAACGCCTGCTTTTTGAAATCACTGACCCATATGTGGAATGCTTGTGCGTGTTTTTGGATATAGAGTTGAGGGTCAACTGTATCAGCCTGGCTAGCTAAGCTTAGCAGTATACAATTTACAAAAATAAAAAAACTAGAGCAGAAATGGCGCAAAAAAAACATAGTTACCTTAATCATGGTCATTGTGCGAGTAATAGAAAAATTAAGCTGCCAGCATTAAAAAAGCCTCTTGGCTGTTTTTCCAAGAGGCTTTGCGGTTGTAACTACCTTTGCCTTTCACTGCTCGCTCTGTACGGCTACGGTAGAGCGGTTGGGCAACCATTGATTTGGCCTTGCCGCGGCCTTTCATTTTATTTTTAGCCATTATGTTTCCTTAATGTTGACCAGGTATCTATTGTAAAAACTTTACTCTAGAAAAGTTTACTTTGTTCCGTAAATCAGCTAAATAATGTTACCACAAATAAAAGTATCATAGGAGCAATATAAACGAATGATCGACATAGGTTTAAATTTAGCCTCTAAACGATTTAAAAATAAGCACGAGCTAATCCGTAAAGCTTTAAAAGAGGGAGTCAAAGGCTTTATTTTGACAGGAACCTCGTTAGAGGAGTCAAAAAAAGTATGCCAACTTGCAGATGAACTATCTGACTGTGCACGTTTTACAGCGGGCTTTCACCCACATAATGCCAAATACTGGGATGCGAAAGCAGCTGAGCAATTAACAGGACTAATTGAACATCCTCTTTGTGTGGCTGTAGGTGAGTGTGGTCTTGATTATGATTTAGATCGGATGTTTTCTAGCAAAGAAGAACAGCATCTGGCTTTCCAAGCACAACTTGAGTTGGCGATTCAGCATAATAAACCCGTATTCTTGCATTTACGGAGCGCGCTAACTAAAACAGGTACACAAGAAATTCTAGAAGACTTTAAACGTATTGCTCAGCCTTACATCGAACAAGGTTTAAAAGGTGTAGTGCATTGCTTTACGGATAATACCTATATGGCTAGAGAGTTATTAGCACTTGGCTTTTATCTAGGTATTACGGGGTGGTTGACAGATCAAAAACGAGGAGCAGATTTGCGTCGTGCAGTTGAATTGATTCCACTTGATCGTCTTTTAATTGAAACGGATGCGCCTTATTTATTACCGCATAACCTTCCAGAACGACCTAAAGATAAGACCAATAAGCCAGAATACCTACCTTATGTGTTGCAGGCAGTTGCGCAGTCGAAACGAGTTACACCAGAACAGTTAGAAACAATTACCAATGATAATGTTGAGCAGTTATTTGGTGTGCGTTTTTAAGGGATAGTAACAGAGAATAAACGTAATAAGCGGCAGAGCTCTATCAATGGTAAGCCAATCAGACTAGTAGCGTCACTGCCCTCCATTTTTTCAAACAAACTAATGCCTAAGCCTTCTGCTTTGAAGCTACCAGCACAATCATAAGGGCTTTCAGCGTGCAAGTAGCTTGTTATCTCAGTATCCGATAATTGTCTAAAATAGGTTGTAAAAGGAACAAGGCTTATTTTAGTCATAAGATTTTGACTATCAATAACTGCTAAGCCAGTATAAAAATAGACTGCTTTACCACTGGCTGCTTTTAATTGCGCAAAAGCGTTGTCAAAACAAAGAGGCTTGCCAACAATATGGCCATCTAAGACAGCTACCTGATCGCTGCCAATAATTAAATGGTTAGTATATTTTTTAGCTAATGCCTGAGCTTTACTAATAGCCAGACGTTGGACTAAAGCTTGAGCCTCTTCATTCGCTAATGGCGTTTCATCAATATCAGGACTTTCACTGAGATAGGGTAGCCGTAAACGATCTAATAAGGCCTTACGGTAACTTGAACTGGAAGCGAGAACTAAAGAGCGCATAGAAACCTCGTGGTCAAGCTGGACTTGAGAAAAGTCAGACTTTTATTTAATTTGCAAATTCTATCAAGAATACACAGCCTTGGGAGCTGTAGAAAAAGACGATTTCAGGTATACTCAAAGGCTTGCTGTAACCTTATAAAAGACAGAGGAACCTGCATGTTCGAGAATCTATCCGATCGTTTGTCGCAGACGTTGCGCCATATTACAGGAAAGGCGCGTCTTACCGAAGACAATATTAAGGACACTTTGCGTGAAGTGCGTATGGCTCTTCTCGAAGCAGACGTTGCTTTGCCTGTCGTAAAAGACTTTGTGAATGCAGTGCGTGAGCGCGCTGTAGGTACAGAAGTATCTAAAAGCCTAACGCCCGGTCAAGCCTTTGTAAAAATTGTCCAAGCTGAACTAGAAGCAACCATGGGTGCGGCTAATGAAGACTTAGCGTTAAACGCTGCGCCACCTGCTATTATACTAATGGCCGGTTTGCAAGGTGCTGGTAAAACCACCAGTGTTGGTAAGCTCGCACGCTTTTTAAAAGAACGCAAAAAGAAAAGTGTGATGGTAGTTTCGGCTGACGTTTACCGTCCAGCAGCGATCAAACAGCTTGAAACTTTGGCAGCAGAAGTTGGTGTTACATTCTTCCCATCAGATATAAGTCAGAAGCCTATTGATATTGCCAAAGCAGCCATTGCTGAGGCTAAGCTAAAATTCATTGATGTGGTTTTAGTCGATACAGCAGGGCGTTTAGCTATTGATAGCGAAATGATGGACGAAATTAGTCAGTTGCACGCTGCAATTAAACCGATTGAAACACTGTTTGTAGTTGATGCCATGACGGGGCAAGATGCGGCTAATACAGCTAAAGCTTTTAATGATGCGCTCCCGCTTACAGGCGTTATTCTTACTAAGGTAGATGGTGATGCCCGTGGTGGTGCAGCCTTGTCTGTACGTGCTATTACAGGTAAACCAATCAAGTTCTTGGGGATGGGTGAAAAGAGCGATGCGCTTGACCCCTTCCATCCTGATCGTGTGGCTTCTCGCATTTTGGGTATGGGTGATGTACTCAGCCTGATTGAACAAGCAGAGCAAGGCTTAGATAAAGAAAAAGCAGCTAAACTCACACAGAAATTGAAAAAAGGTAAAGGCTTTGACCTTGAAGATTTCCGTGATCAGCTCGCTCAAATGAATAATATGGGCGGTCTAGGTAGTCTGCTTGAAAAAATGCCAAACATGGGCGGAGTTAACTTATCGCAAGCCAATGTGCAAGGTGTGGCTGAAAAACAGTTTAAGCAAATGTCTGCGATTATTGACTCTATGACGCCGGCTGAACGTCGTGATCCTGACATTATCAGCGGATCACGTAAACGCCGTATAGCCTTAGGCTCAGGCACTCAGGTGCAAGATGTAGGTCGCTTAATAAAGCAGCATAAACAAATGCAAAAAATGATGAAAAAGATTACTGGCAAGGGCGGCATGGGCAAGTTGATGCGCGGCCTTGGCGGTATGATTCCGGGCATGGGTAAACTACCCAAATTATAGGTTTCATCAGTAATTGCAAAATAGCCCTTTGCAAAGTAGTAGATAAACCTTAGAATATGCGACCTTTTAGGCAGTAGGCCTAAAAGTGTCCGCTTAATTTATAAGCAACGTAACTATAGGAACAGGTTAATGGTAACTATCCGACTAGCTCGTGGCGGTTCTAAAAAACGCCCTTTCTACCACGTAACAGTGGCTGACAGCCGTAATGCACGTAACGGTCGCTTTATCGAGCGTATTGGCTTCTTCAATCCACTAGCAACTGGTGGTGAAGTTCGTCTATCTGTACAACAAGACCGCGCTAACTACTGGTTAGGTCAAGGTGCACAAGCGTCTGAGCGTGTAGCTCAATTACTAAAAGAAGCAACAGCTGCTTAATTTTTAGTATGAGTAATACAGCACACACCAATGATCAATTGATCGTACTGGGCAAAGTTGGCGCAGTGCATGGTGTAAATGGCGAAGTTAAGGTTCATTCCTTTACCGACCCATTAGATAACCTACTGGATTATCGCACTTGGACTTTGCGTCGCGATGGCGAAATCAAGCAGGTGAAGTTGGTTAAAGCTCGTTTTCAAGGGCAAGCTTTGGTGGCGCAAATCGAAGGTCTAACCGATCGAGAAGTGGCGCGTACTTATACAAACTACGAAATTTGTGTACCTCAAAGTGAGCTTCCTGCTTTGGCAGAAGGTGAGTTTTACTGGCACCAACTAGAAGGCTTAAAAGTAATCAATCAGAGCCAGCAATTGCTTGGCATCGTTGAAAGCTTATTGGCGACAGGAGCAAACGATGTATTAGTACTTAAGCCTTGTGCTGGAAGTATTGATGCAAACGAGCGCTTACTGCCATATACGGAGCACTGTGTACTTAGTATTTCCCTTGAAGCTGGAGAGATCCAAGTGGAATGGGACGCTGATTTTTAATGAGTGATTCCTTTGCAGGTTGAAATTATTAGCATCTTTCCTGAGATGTTTTCAGCGTTAACGGATCATGGTATTACTCGACGCGCCGTAAATAGTGGTATTTTGCAGGTTAACTGTTGGAATCCACGCGCCTTTACAGAAGACAAACACCAGACAGTGGACGACCGTACTTTTGGCGGTGGGCCTGGAATGGTGATGAAAATCGAACCATTAGAGCGCGCTTTGGCAGCGGCAAAGCAAGCGATTAATGGGCGGGCAAAGGTAATTTATCTTTCGCCGCAGGGTCGCCAGCTTACACAGGCGGCTGTGACTGAAATGGCAAATGAATCAGCTTTGATTCTAATTGCTGGTCGGTACGAAGGCATTGATGAGCGTTTTTTAGAGACTTATGTCGATGAAGAATGGTCAATTGGAGACTATGTGTTATCAGGTGGTGAATTGCCTGCTATGGTCTTGGTTGATGCTATAACCCGTTTACTGCCTGGGGCATTAAACCATGCAGAATCAGCGGTAGAGGATTCATTTACGAATGGATTGCTCGATCACCCGCACTACACCAAACCGGTGGAGTATCAGGGTAAGAAAGTTCCAGATGTACTACTTAGTGGGCATCATGAACATATCCGGCGCTGGCGCTTGAAGCAAGCCTTAGGGCGAACAGCTACACGCCGTGCTGATCTTCTGGATTGCCGCTCGCTTTCTGGAGAAGAGAAAGAGCTGCTCGATGAATATATGCGCGAGCAGGACGATAGATGAGTATCGATGGTAAGTCTTATAAGATTTATCTTAGGAGCACAACATGACTAACAAAATTATTCAGCAGTTAGAAGCTGAACAAATGACAAAAGAAATCCCAGCGTTCGCACCTGGTGATACTGTTATTGTTCAAGTAAAAGTAAAAGAAGGTGATCGTAGCCGTTTACAGGCTTACGAAGGTGTTGTTATTGGTAAGCGTAACCGTGGTTTAAACAGTGCTTTCACTGTTCGTAAAATCTCTAACGGTGTTGGTGTAGAGCGTACTTTCCAAACTTACAGCCCAATCGTTGACAGCATCTCTGTTAAACGTCGTGGTGATGTACGTAAAGCGAAACTTTACTACTTACGCGCACTTTCTGGTAAAGCAGCACGTATTAAAGAAAAATTGGCTACTAAGTAAGTCTCATTTTTCTCTAAAAAAGCAGCCGAATGGCTGCTTTTTTTATGGTTCTGATACTTTGTTACAATTTTTTGGGTGTGTGTGAGATGTTGTTTTGATATTATTTCTACGACTTATGTATTAGGCATAAGGGTTTGAATTTTATCAAGGAAGATCAGAATGAAGTATTCTATCAACAAGATCACGTTATCTTTATTAGCGGTGATTGCATCCACTCCTGCTTTTGCTGCGCCTACGCCTGCTGCGCCAACTTCAGCGCCTGCTATTCATTCACACGTTGACAAAATTAGTTTATTGCATAATGGTGATGTATCTAATGCAAAAAACAGCTCTACCTCTTCCATCGTATCAGTAAGTGACATAGGGACAGATGGGCAATTAATACATAATGGCCATCTTTATGTTGAGCTCAATGATAAAGGCACTTATGTTCCTGAATATACCCCTAGCCCTAATATCGTTGGCGGTACTGCTCAAAGCGTTGTAGTGGTAAGCACTCTTGAGATTAAGGATGCAACCTTTAATGGTAATTCCAATGTCTTGGTTACAGGCGATAATAATCACCTTAATTGTAGTTCTAATGTGAAAGATGGTTGTGCCTATGCTGGTTTTCCCAGAGAGCAGTATGCACGCCCAATAAATACAAATAATACATTTAATAATAGATCAACAGAATATATTTATAGCTTGAAAGATGCCTCTAAAATTGCTGAGTCAATAAATGCTAAATTTAATGATGCCAGTGTTCAGGTTGTAGGCAATAAAGGCGGTTCGACTTCTGCTGTATTTAATGATAACTCAGCTCAGGTTGTTGCTAATGGCGGTGTCTCGGTTGATGCGGTTTTCAATCATTCGTCTCAGCAGGTTTTACAAGGTAATGCGACAGCAACAGCGGTTTCAGCAATAAATACCATACTAAATAATACGGCTGTGCAATTTTTACTTAATGATGCCATTGCAGAAAAAACAGTGCTAAATGACAAAGCTTGGCAAGTAGCACAAAAAACGGCGCAAGCTAATGGCAATACATTAAATGGTCAAGCTGTGCAGTGGTTAGCGGATACAGCGAAGGCTACAGATACTACTTTAAATAATAGATCTATTCAGATTTTAAATAATAATGCTCAAACTATTAATAGCCATTTAAATGATGAGTCAACTCTTGTACTAAGAGATACATCTACAGCGACTAATACGAATTTAGCAGATCGTTCTGAGTTATATGTAGGTGAAGGTAGTAAGGCTATTACCACGTCATTAAAAGATCAGGCATTTGCTCGTGTTGAAAAAAATGCTACTTTGGTTGGCAAAACAACCTTGCTTGATAATACTTGGTTAGCATTACAAGCAGATGCTACGCAAGGTGCTTTTGCTGAGGATATTACAGCAGCAGACAATACTATTATTACAGTATTAAACGGTGCTGATCGTGAAGATAAAGCGCATATTGGCAAGCTGGTAGGCAAAACCTTTGTTAATTTTGAACAAGAATCTGGAAAAGCCTTACATGGCAACTTATTAATAGATGAGTTAAATGAGTCTGTAGAAAATATTACCTTTAAGTACTCATCAAAATTATTAGATGACAAAACAGACTTTGTCACTATTAATAATGGCATTGGAAAACACTTCATTCAGTGGATAGATCGTGATACAGGTGTTGAGCTAATCAATAATCCAAATCGTGGTGTTGATTTTGTTAAGTTAAACGCAGGTGATGCTAATTTCCGTTTAATTGATGCTTCTAAACGTGAGATTGATTATTTGGATGTAGGAACCTTTGTGTATGGTTTAACTACCTCTGAAGATGCAGCAGGAGCTAAAACTTGGACGCTAACATCAACAGGGCGCTTATCACCATCCACTATTGCTGCATTAAACGTTGCAGCTGCACCTCAATTGATATTCCAAAATGAGCTGCAAAATTTACGTTACCGTATGGTGACTCTAAAAGATGCTAAACAAGAAACTGGCGTTTGGGTACGTGCTTTAGGCGGTCGTACTGAGGCTAAAGAAAAACATCTAGATTTCGAAATTAAGCAACAAGGTATTGAAATCGGTGTGGATCATGGTTGGGGTACAGATTCAGGCTTGTTAGTGTTTGGTGTGTTCGGTAATACCAGTAAAAATGATGTTGATGTGAAACATGGTAGAACCAGCAATATTGATAGCTATAGTTTAGGTAGTTACTTAAGCTACTTTGATGATAGCGGCTTGTATGTTGATGGCGTGTTGAAATACAACAACTTTGATACGGATGTAAAAGCCACAAGCACGAACGGTTATAGCATTGCAGGTAGTTATAAAACTAAAGCCTTGGGCGCGTCTGTGGAATTAGGTTATAGCTTACAACAAGCGAGTGGTATGTGGTATGAGCCTTATGCGCGTTTATCTTATAGTCAAATATCGAGCAAAAGTTATCAGTTAGATAACGGTATGGACGTTAAGCTAGGTAAACAAAAATCAATACAGGGTGAAGCCGGTGTTAGCATTGGTCATCAGTTTGATTTTACAGCTGGTACAGTAACGCCTTATGTTAAAGCAGCTGTTATGCATGAGTTTGCAAGTAATAATAAGGTTACTATTAACAACCGTTATGGCTTTAAAAATGACTTGTCAGGCACAGGTTCGAAGCTAGGTTTAGGTGCTAATGTGTTATTGAAGAACAATATCAGTATTTTCGCTGAAGTTGATCATCAGTTTGGTAGCAAAGTGAAAGCACCCGTCCAAGGTAATATTGGACTACGCTATAGCTTTTAAGTAGTAATCGAAGCATAAAGAACGCCCTAACTTGTTTAGGGCGTTTTTATTTTTGGCTTTAACGTATTATGATTTCATCACTTGAACAAAGTGTTCATAGTTAAAAGGTTTGCCCCAGCCATCGTTGTCTTTAAAGTTATATTGCTGAATTAAAACCTCCCAATGAATGGGTAAGGGCACTAATTCAAGTGCTTTTTGCATAGGTTCTAGTGTTTCTATACTAAATTTTACTATGCCAGCATATAAGTTATTTCGTCCTACCATAATGCATAGTGCTAATAAGTTATTGAGTTGTTCTGGTAGCAACTGTAGCTGTTGTTTAATGCTTTGATATTGTTGCACTGTTAATTGATTAATAAGACAGTTTGAGCTCTTTTTGTGAAGCTGCGTTGACTCTATTTGATTGTAATGCTGAATTTGTTTTAGCGTATCTTCTGCATTTAATTTTAAGTTAGTTAAACTCAGTATTTCTGCTTCCCAGCTATCTAATCTTTGCGCTTGAGTAAAATGGGCTAGTTGTTTTAAGAATAGTCGAATAGCAGGGTCTTGATGCAGACCTTCCTGCCTTAACTTTGTGCGAAAACAAGTTAAGGCAACTGCAAAACGTGCTCGAATTGAAAGTTTTCGGAGAGCGTTATTAGTCATTGTTTTGTTGTAAAGTGGTTAGTGTATTTTGCGTTTCAGTTCGATGCTTTAGTTGTTCAGCTGTGCTAGCAATTTGCTCGTACGCTGAAGCCGTGATCATATGACCTTTATTGGCTAATAAGGTAATTTCTAACTGAGGGATATAGTATTGCAATGCTAACCCATGTTTATGGTAGTCCAGTATCCGATCAGCAGTGCCATAAAGAATAGAACAAGGCACCTTGATTTCTTTATAGCGTACAACCATTTCAGGCGTGATACCTATTTGGCAACCAAAAATATCACAAGATGCGCCGTAAAGTGCTTCTGCGCGCGTGCCTAAGAGCGCTTCTGCTTCGATAGCGAAATTAGAGGGCACAGGCTCTGGGTGAAAAATAGACTTTATAGATAGATTGCGCGTCGACCAAGCTATGGGTGTAACTAAAAAACGGCTAGCAAAACGACGGACAGGATCTGGGCGTAAGAAATAAAGTAAGGTAAATGGAAATGGAAGTTGATTGGTTGGCATGCTTACAGGAGATATAAGCAGCAAAGCCTCGGTCATTTCAGGGTGATGCACTGCGAAGTTAAGGCTAATAGCTCCGCCAAGCGAATGTCCTGCAATATAGGCTTTTTTAATATTTAGTGCTGCTAAAAAGTCAGCGGCGAGATCTGCTTGAAAACTAATATCGGCATAGATTTCTGATGTTTGGCTGGAGTAGCCACAACCTAAGCGATCCATAACTATAACATGAAAGTTTTCAGCTAGCTTAGGGGCAAGTTTATAGCAAAGATCGCCTGTATTACCAGTTAAACCATGAATCAGTAATAAATAAGGTCCTTGTCCATATTCTCGGTAGTGAATACGATGTTGTTTTACTTGAATAAACTTACCCTTAGGTGGCAATAGATGCTCAACCTTTTTTTTGTAGTAACCTGCTAGCCAATATAGCGCAGCTAAAAGAAGTGAAATCCAGAAGAGGTATTGTAGAAGTTGAGTGAGCATCGGGGACATCCTTTTTCTTGTGGCTTAAGTCAGGTGCTGTTAGCGAAAGAGTGTAATCTACATGTGAGTTTCCCGCTGTGAGTCAGTACAGTTAATATATTCACTAGGAGGCTAGGCTTAAGTTATCAGTTTAGTGGGTTTAGTGAGTAAGGTGTTACGTTTAAATCTAATAGTATGAGCTAAGCTTGGCTAGTTACTAGTAGCTTTGTGTCTAGTTGAGTTGGCCGCCATAGCTTTGGCTAATGGTGAGAGCAAGCAGCGTTTTAATGATACAAGAAATGATATGCTGCCTTTTTAGATAGTATTTATGTTTAACTAAGTCAGTTTTAATATTTAATTTAGTTGATTTTCATGGTCGAGCATCAAGGGTTACCTATTCCGCAACGCTATGGCGCTATTACTGCAATAGCCCTAGGCATTATGTTATCCGTATTGGATGGTGCTATTGTTAATGTGGCATTGCCTAGTATAGCGAAAGATTTCCATGTCTCCGAAGCGGAGTCCATCTGGGTCATAAATGCTTTTCAGTTAGCTATTGTGATTTCTTTGTTGTCTCTGTCTTACTTGGGAGATCGCATAGGCTATAAAAAGGTTTACCAATGTGGCTTGCTTGCTTTTATTTTCTCCTCATTGGTGTGCGCGCTGGCTTCTAACTTAGAGGTTTTGGTGGCTGGGCGTATGTTGCAAGGGTTTTCTTCAGCTGCTGTTATGAGCGTTAATACGGCGTTAGTACGGCAAATATATTCCCCTACTCATCTAGGGCGTGGGATTGCAATCAATTCAATGGTTGTTGCTTTATCTGCTGCTGCAGGACCAAGTATTGCCGCTTTAATATTGTCTTTTGCCTCATGGCATTGGCTCTTTTTAATAAATCTACCAATTGGCATTATTTCGGTTATTTTAGCGTTTCAGTTTTTACCCAGTAAAACACCTAAAAAAGTAGCGACTTCATTTGATACGCCTAGCGCTGTATTAAATGGGATTACATTTGCTCTATTTTTTCTAGCTATTAGCGGTGTGGCGCATCAATATCATTGGTTATTAATTCTTACTATGCTGTTAGCTTGCTGTGTAAGTGGTTATTTTTTAGTCAAGCGTCAACTAGGACGACATTCGCCATTATTACCTGTTGATTTGTTGCGAATTCCTATTTTTAGTATTTCTTTGATTACTTCTATTTGTGCTTTTACTGCACAAATGGCAACCTTAGTGGTACTACCGTTCTTCTTGCAAAATATGCTCGGCTATAGCGTAGTTAAAACAGGTTTACTGCTAACGCCTTGGCCAATTGCAGTTATGTGTGTTGCGCCACTTGCTGGACGCCTGGTTGAGCGTGTGCATGCTGGATTATTAGGCCTGTTGGGGCTGAGTATTTTTGCCACAGGGCTGGCTTTTTTAGCATTACTGCCAGCTAACCCCTCTAATTTTGATTTTATTTGGCGTATTGCATTGTGTGGTATTGGCTTTGCATTATTTCAGTCACCAAATAACTACACTATTATCAGTGCTGCGCCTGTCTCTCGAAGTGGCGCTGCCAGTGGAATGTTAGGAACAGCAAGGCTAACAGGGCAAACTATGGGGGCTACCTTAGTTGCGGTGTTCTTCAACTGGTCTAATACGCCTGTGCATACGAGCGTTTGGTTAGCTTTTAGCTTAGCTGTGGCGGGCGCTGCATTTAGTGGCTTACGTATGTCGCAAGTACAGAACCGACCTTAAGAGTAGTAGGTAGCGTTAGCTTTTACTGGGTTTTCCGTTAAATCGAAATTTCATATTATTTTGATCTTGCTTGCAAAAATCAAGAGTGAGTTGAGCTACTGCTGGGTAAAAGTCACTGCTTAAGTTCGTTTTCTGACAACGTTGTGCCCATTTAGGTAACCAAGTCAAAACTTGTTCGTTAAGAAAAGCTTGCTGAGCTGAGTGGTCATTTTGCTCAATTAGGTGAGCCATAAGCTCAAGCAAGGCCGCCAAATGATCCTTGGTTTCATGATAATGCTCATTCAGTTTTAGCTGCGTATAGTCAAACCACTCCATTAGTGCTGGGTTTACGGTTCCTAAGCTTGGTTGCTCTTGATAAAGGCTTGCATAGGGGGCTGCACTGGTTTTACTGGCATCCTGCAAAAAGAGCTGTGTGAAATCAGCACGTAACTCTAGCTCTGCGTCCTTGCTTGTAAGTAGATGTTGTATGGCAGCTAAACAACGCTGGCATGTAGGGCTAAGCGACTCTTGAGCAATAGCAAGGTTACTAAAAAGGCTTTGCCAGTGATCTTTTAGGGCTAAAAAACGCAGACCTTGTAACTCTTGTAGGATTAGTCCTGCTAATAAACGGTACAAAGTGCTGCGTTCTACTTCATTTAACATGCTAGATTTCTACTACTTCTGGTCCGCCAAAGGCTGTTACTGGAGGAACTTTTCCTGTGAACTTCTCAATCTCTACTAAGCATGTATTTGCACTGGTTGCTTGGGCTAATCGAGAAGTACCAATATCAAGGGTTAATGTATTGGCGCTACCATAGGTATCTAGAGCTCCTTTTTCAGTGCTTAAAGGTGCGTACCAGCCTCCCTCATGGATGCGGGCGACCCCTGTAGGAAAATTATCTGAAATACGTACGCCTACGAGTACTTGCCCACGATTATTGAAGACACGCACGAGATCGCCATCTTTGATTCCACGCGATTTCGCATCCGTAGCGTTCATATAAATGGGCTCTCGCCCTTGTACACTATAAGTGGCACGGTATTCGTCCGATTCACACATTTGTGAATGTAAGCGTTGGTCGGGATGTGAAGATTGCAGCCAAATGGGAAATTGGCTAGACAAAGGCCCGCCGTGTGAGCGCTCAGCTTTCTCCATCCAGGTAGGGTGCCCCTTGCAGTCTGGATAGTTAAAACTCGCAATTTTTCGGCTATAGATTTCAATAAAGCCTGATGGCGTGCCCAAAGCGTTAATTTCAGGATCTTCACGAAATTCGGCGTGGCGTACCCAGTTTTGACCTTCTCCGAAGTCGACGTAGCCTGTTTGCCAAAATTCAGTAAAAGGAGGCATTGGATATTGGGCTTTATTGGCTTCACGACATTCTTCGTATAACAGCTCAATCCATTGCATTTCATCTAGTTTGCGTGAGTAGGCATCAGCCTTGCCAAAACGTTTGGTTAGCTCGTGGAAAATATGCATATCTGTACGTGATTGATAGAGCGGATCAACCAAGCGCTGCATAGCTAATATTCCTCGCGTGCAATAAGCGCCATATACATCAATATCATTGCGTTCAAATTGTGTGCAAGCAGGTAAAACAATATCAGAAAAACGGCAAGTAGCATTCCAGGAATAGTCAACAGTGACAACCGTCTCTAATGCTTGAAAAGCTTGTTGCATGCGGTTGTGATCTTGATGGTGATGCCATGGATTACAGCCACAAAAGACGGCCATTTTAAAACCAGGGAGCGTCACTTTGCTGCCGTTATAATCAATCACAGTGTTGGGCTTAAGCAACGCATCTATCCATCGAGCAACAGGCATAACAGCAGAAACACCGCGATAATCCTTATTGGTGTATTTAGGTGTAACACCTTCATCAGGGTTTAGCGGAAAGGCGCCTGGACTGGCAGCGCTAGTTGCAGGTACGCCAATACCACTGTAGTGATGTGAATAACTAATGCCTCCGCCAGCTAAACCAATTTGTCCAATCATAGAAGCAATAATGGCTCCCATCCAATAAGGCTGTTCACCATGTTGCTGGCGCTGTACTGCCCAGCCAAACATCAATTGAGTACGATCTTGAACCAGTAGGCGGGAAAATTCACGAATGGTATCAGCAGGTACGCCACAGATTGTTTCTGCCCATTCTGGTGTTTTTTCAATGCTATCTTCTGTCTTGCCTAAAACATAAGGAATAAAGCGTTCAAAACCCAGCGTATAAGTTTCTAGAAAGGCTGTATCATGTAAGTTTTCAGTGTACAGCGTATGGCAGATAGCCAACATAAATGCCACATCAGTGAGCGGGTTTAATTGGATTTGCTCACAGCCTAAGTAGTTTTGAGTTTTACTTTTTACAGGGTCAATACTGATAACCCGAATTTCTTTATTGGCTATTTTTTCTTTGAGCTGCTTGAAGTACTCATAGGATTCATGTGTTTCACAGTTCCAGCCAACCTGTAGGTTTTTAATTGGGTCGTTCGCCCAAAACACAATAAGCTTGCTGTTTTCAAGGATTAATGGCCATGAAGTGCCTTGCGCATAGACTTCAGTTGAGCCTAGTACATAAGGCATTATTACTTGGCCAGCGCCAGTAGAGTAATCGCCTGCTTTACTAACAAAGCTGCCGTGCATGGCAATAGCACGATTCATATGGTTGCCACAGCTGTGTATTTGTCCTGTTTGCCGCCAGCCAGTAGCACCAGCATATAAGCCAGAAGGACCATAGGTTTGCTGGATACGTTCGAGTTCCTCGTAAAAAAGATCAATAGCTTCGTCCCAAGTGACGCGAACGAAACGGTTATCTCCACGCTGGCTTCTATCACTTTTTTCTTTATTGCGTAGCCAATCTAAACGCACCATGGGATAGCGAATGCGAGAAGGGTTGTGGACTAGCCCGCGAATACCATTAAGCATATCCGTTGGGTTTTTATCTTTTTCAAAGGCAACCACTTCTGCAATTTCACCATTGGCGATGCGGGCGCGCAATGCGCCCCAGTGCGAGCCAGAGATTTTCCATTGGCTGGTGGCACCTGCTTGAGCTGCCCGCGCCATACCTTTGACAGTTAAACTCGGTGCAAATAAAGCGCTCACACCTGCTACTAGAGAGCCTTGGAGTAAACGGCGGCGGCTAGTGGAGAGAGGTGTCGTCATTATTAATGCTCCTGTTTATTTGCAAAATCAGAAGAGTGTGATTGCAGGTATTTGAGTACCAAACTTTGAGTTTGCTTGTTCATATTGGTGAACCCCACCATGCCATCAAATAATCCTGGCCAAGTGTTAGCATCAAAATGGTCGACAGCAGGTTGAGCGTGGCAGACGCTACAATTGCTTTGGTAAGTATCTTTTGCGTAATCCCATAGGTGATCTACTTTATCTGTCAGGTTTTCAGATTTCACCCAGCCAGTTAATTTGACCTGCTGCCAATCTAGCCCAGTCATGTCATCTTCTTTTTTATTGAGGATATTGATGGCATCACTTTGGGCAAAATCTTTCTCCAAAATAGCAGAGCGAATATTTAACCCAAAATCGTTATAGAGAACACGACCAAAGCCTTTATCTTTACGCCAAGCGTCAATAGAAACCTGCAATGCTTTGTCTTTTTCTTGTGTGAGTTGTAATGGCGTAGCAGCTAAAAGTGTGCCCACTTCTTCAGTTAAAGCGGGGTCTTTATAGAGTTTAGTTTCAACAATAGGGTAATAGGTATGTGTGTTTTTGTAAGATAGATGGTTGTTCTGACTAATGAGTGCTTGTAGTTTTGGATCTAATGAATTACCCATTTCAGGTAGATGGTGTGCAATACCTTTATGGCAATCAATGCAGCTTTGGTTGCGAGCGGCGGCGGCACGCATTTGAGTTTGTGCTTTAAGCGACATTTTGGAGAAATCCATGCTCTTATAATCATGGCAGTTTCGACATTCTAGCGAGCCATTTTTGCTCATACGGTTCCATTCGCGCTGAGCGAGCACAAGGCGTCTATCTAAAAACTTTTCACGCGTATCAATAGTGCCAACAATGGCTGAATATACTTCATTACTGGCTTGCATTTTTCGTGCAATTTTATCTGTCCAATTATGCGGAACGTGGCAATCAGAACAAATGGCACGCACTCCTGAGCGGTTGCTCCAGTGAATGGTTCCTTGTAACTCTTGGTAAGGGTTGTCACGCATGGCGTGACAACTGGTACAAAATTCTTCAGTATTTGTCACTTCCATGGCGGTATTAAATCCACCCCAAAAAATAATTCCAGCCAAGAAACTCACAACAGTTAGAACACCTAAGCTAATTTTTGTGGCAGGTTTGCTAATAGTGTTCCAGAATATTTTTATTAATTTAAACACGCTGACCTCCCTTTACTGTGTTAACCAAACTATCAGTCCATAAGCCCCAATAAAGCCAAGTGTTAGAATAGGGAATACAATGGCAACAATGGTAAAGAAAGAGAGCCATTCACGGCGTTTCGTTGGTTGGTCATTGGTATCATCTTGATGCATAAAGACTCCAAACAGGCTTTTGTGAATTGCTTATCTTTTTCGTAATTAAGTATTTATTAACAAAATATCAAAAGCTATGAAGTGGGTCTGTTTTTAAGAATTAATAGTTATATAGAAAAAGATATAACCGAGTGTAATAGTCTGAATTGCTAGGTGTAAGGACGTTTGAAATATGGTTATAAGCAATGAAACATTGATTAATCAGTACTTAGATGCGCTCTGGTTGCAACGTGGTTTGTCGCAAAATACACGCAGTGCTTATCACAGTGATCTTACGCATTTTGCAGCATGGCTTGAGGTGAAACAGCAGGTGCGCTTGGATCAAGTTGAGCGGTTACATGTTTTGGACTATTTAGCGTTTCGCATGCAAGAAAACTATAAGGCACGTTCTACTGCGCGCTTTCTTTCAGGGGTACGCGGTTTTTATCATTATTTGTTAGAAGAAAAGCGTATCGAAAAAGACCCTACATTACAGGTAGAACTTCCTAAAGTGGGGCGTGCTTTACCGGCCTCATTATCTGAAGCTGATGTAGAAGCATTACTAGCAGCTCCTGACTTAACAGATACTTTGGGCATACGTGATCGCTGCATGTTAGAAGTGCTATATGCTTGTGGACTACGTGTAACTGAGTTAGTTAGCCTTAGGTTGGACGAAGTTAATCTACGGCAAGGGGTTATTCGTATTACAGGTAAAGGTGATAAAGAGCGTCTAGTACCACTGGGTGAGCAAGCGATTGATAGTTTGACAGATTACTTACAGGGAGCACGCTTAACCTTGCTACAAGGTAGGGCTTCAGATGTAGTGTTTCCCAGCAATAGAGCAGTGCAAATGACGCGTCAAACATTCTGGCATCGCATTAAGTTGCACGCACAGGTTGCTGGGATTAATAAACACTTGTCGCCCCATACATTGCGTCATGCCTTTGCTACGCATTTGCTTAATCATGGTGCGGATTTGCGAGTTGTACAAATGCTGTTAGGCCATACAGATTTATCAACAACGCAGATTTATACGCATGTGGCACGTGCCAGATTGCAGCAACTACATGAGCAGCATCATCCAAGGGCATAGTACTTGGGCGGATTATTCAATAATGACTGATACGTTTTTTTGCCAAATGTGATAGCCTTACAGGCTACTTTTTCATGATCTAGCAAGTTGCAGTGCTAGAGATAAGAACTTTAATTAAATTGCTTTTCAATTCATTTTACGGGGAAGATATAGCGTGAAACCGGTAAAAGTTGGTATATGTGGACTAGGTACTGTGGGTGGCGGTACCTTTAACGTACTCAAGCGCAACGCAGAAGAGATTACCCGTCGTGCGGGTCGCGCTATAGAGGTTGTGCAAGTAGCTACCCGTGCACTGAACCCTAACTGCGATACCAGCGATACGCTTATTACCGATGATGTATTCACCGTTGTTACTAACCCTGAAATTGATGTGGTCGTTGAGCTAATTGGTGGCTACACCATTGCAAAAGATCTCGTTTTGCAAGCAATAGAAAACGGCAAGCATGTTATTACAGCCAATAAAGCGCTCATTGCAGTACATGGCAATGAAATTTTTGCTAAGGCCCGTGAAAAAGGCGTGTGTGTTGGTTTTGAGGCTGCTGTAGCTGGTGGCATTCCTGTTATTAAAGCTATTCGTGAAGGCTTAGCAGCTAATCGCATTAACTGGTTAGCTGGCATTATTAATGGTACGGGCAACTTTATTTTAAGCGAAATGCGTGAGAAGGGCCGTGCTTTTGAAGATGTGCTAAAGGAAGCTCAAGCACTAGGCTATGCCGAAGCTGATCCAACGTTTGATGTTGAAGGCATTGATGCAGCTCATAAGCTAACTATTTTGGCATCTATCGCTTTTGGTATTCCATTACAGTTTGATAAGGCCTATACAGAAGGCATCACTCAGTTGACGACAACAGATGTGAATTATGCAGAGAAACTAGGTTATCGCATTAAGCATTTAGGTGTGGCGCGTCGTACTGAGAAAGGTATTGAATTACGTGTACATCCTACATTAATCCCTGCAGATCGTTTAATCGCCAATGTTAATGGTGTGATGAATGCAGTTATGGTGAATGGCGATGCCATTGGCGATACTTTGTATTACGGCGCTGGGGCTGGCATGGAGCCAACCGCTTCGGCTGTTATTGCAGATATTATTGATGTTGCGCGTGTTATGGAAGCAGAGCCAGAAGCACGAGTCCCTTATCTAGCATTCCAAACAGATGCATTATCGAGCTTGCCGATTCTGCCAATCACTGACTGTGAAAGTGCGTACTATTTACGTATTCAAGCCAGTGATAATCCAGGTGTACTAGCCAAAGTAGCGTCTATTATGTCTGAGCGTGGAATCAATATTGAGTCTATTATTCAACAAGAAGCGGATGAACAGGAAGGCAAGGTGCCAATGATTCTTGTAACGCATCGCGTAACAGAAAGTCGTATTAATGATGCAATTGTTGCACTTGAAGCGCTAGACAGCATTACAGGTAACGTAGTGCGTATTCGTGTTGAGCAGTTAACTAATTAATTGGCGTAAGGCTAACAGGTTTAGATATGCGTTATATCAGTACTCGCGGCAATGCGCCGGCATTGAATTTTGAAGAAGTATTATTAGCTGGCTTGGCTAATGATGGTGGACTTTATGTTCCAGAAAATCTACCTCGCTTTACGCTTGAGCAGATTCAATCATGGAACGGCTTGCCTTATCATGAGTTGGCTTTTCATGTGATGCGCCCTTTTGTTGAGGGAAGCATTAGTGATGCAGACTTTAAACAAATCCTTGAAGAAACCTATGCGGTTTTTGCGCACGCAGCGGTTGCGCCATTGCGTCAGCTCGATAGCAATGAGTGGGTATTGGAGCTGTTCCATGGCCCGACCTTAGCATTTAAAGATTTCGCTTTGCAATTGTTAGGCCGTTTGCTTGACCACATGCTGACTAAACGTAATGAGCGTGCTGTTATTTTGGGCGCTACTTCAGGTGATACTGGATCTGCGGCTATTGAAGGTTGTCGCCGTTGCGAGAATGTGGATATTTTTATTCTGCATCCACATAACCGTGTTTCTGAGGTTCAGCGCCGCCAGATGACGAGCGCCATTAGCGATAACATCCATAATATCGCTATCGAAGGTAATTTTGACGATTGCCAAGAAATGGTCAAAGCTAGTTTCGCTGACCAAGCCTTCTTAAAAGGCACACGCCTAGTGGCAGTTAATTCTATTAACTGGGCACGGATCATGGCGCAAGTGGTGTATTACTTCCATGCTGCATTACAAGTAGGTGCGCCGGCACGCTCCGTTGCGTTCTCTGTACCAACTGGTAATTTTGGCGATATTTTTGCGGGCTACTTGGCGCGAAATATGGGTCTGCCAATCAATCAATTGATTGTGGCAACCAACCGCAATGATATTTTGCATCGCTTCATGAGCGGCAATCAGTACTTTAAAGATACCTTGCATCCAACATTATCGCCGTCAATGGATATTATGGTGTCGTCAAATTTTGAGCGCCTTTTATTTGATATGCATGGTCGTAACGGTGCTTTGGTCGCTCAATTAATGGATGACTTTAAGGCCACAGGTAAGCTTGCGGTAGAAGAGGATCGTTGGATTGAAGTGCGTAAGCTATTTGACTCACTCGCTGTCAATGATGAGCAAACCTGCGCAACTATTGCTCAGGTTTATGCCCAAACTGGTGAGTTACTAGATCCTCATACGGCTATTGGGGTTCATGCCGCACGTGAGTGTCGCCGTAGCTTGGCAGTGCCAATGATTACACTAGGCACAGCGCATCCTGTTAAATTCCCAGAAGCAGTCGAAAAGGCAGTGCCTGGCAAAACACCAGCGCTTCCTGCGCATATGGTCGATTTATTTGAGCGTGAAGAGCGTTGTACTGTGCTGGCGAATGATATTAAGGCAGTACAAAACTTTGTTAGTCAGCATGGAAATCGCGGTAAAGCTTTGTAAATCGCGATATTGAGTAATTTAAAATCCTGCAATGCTTTGGCTTTGCAGGATTTTTTTTGCTAAAAGATTTAATTATATGTGACAAAATATTTTATCTATTGTCTATAGAATGGTCATGATGCGTTGCTGTAAATACTATTCTGCTTTTGCTTGTTCTGCTTTTTCAAGAGTTATTCTTGCTTGTGTTCATGTAAAACAAAGTCTTTATTGCCCGTACTTGTTGCGCTAAGAAATTACTCAATAGCGCTAACAACATGACATTGAATGCGTTGCGTTATGCAAGTTGCTGCCCCAACTAAAAACTAACTTTAGAGACAATGTATGAAAAAAATCTACTCTGCGTGCTTAATTATGTTTGCTTTGCTATTTAGTAGCCACAGTTATGCTGGTATTCCTGTATTTTTTGGTGAAAGTGATGAGCTTTATCCTATTGAAGAAGTAGCGCCTATTAAAGTAGGTCGAGACGAATATCAACTAGGTTTTAGGGTTTATACCAAGTGGTTTATTTTTGGCTTATATGCTCAGGATAAAGGCTATATTCTGATTGATAAGCACAACAAGAATACCTATATTTTTCTAGATGCTGGCTTAGTAAAAGATTTGCAAGCTGATGATTTGCTGCCCCAAACTCTGCCTAGCTATAGCGTACCAACCTTGGAATATTTAAAAGGTTTTTCCTTATGGATTGCATTGTTAGTTCTAGGCTTTTTTGTGCTAAAAGGTATTTTCTCTAAGAAAGAAGAGGAAGAGGTCGCGGCTTAGTGTTTCTGCTGGCAGTATAGCTGGGACAGTTGTGCTGCCAGTTTTAGTGTCCTATGTGGCTTAATTGCTTTTCGCTCGTCTTACTTTGCAATCTGATTTATGCAAGATGCCTTTTATGAGCTTAAGAGCATTTCTAATTATTATTTGTTGTATTACCTGTTCGAGTATTAGTTTTATAGCGCAAGCTAAAACAGTGCGTTCTATGCCATTTTTGTTTGGCGAGTCGGACGTGTTGCATCCTGTTGAGCCCAGAACTTTTGTTCACTATCAGGGTGTTGATTATGTTTTGGGCTTTCATCTAACTAAGCAATGGTTTTTTTTAGGTTTAGGATTGACTGATAAAGGGTACGTACTTCTTAATCCTTATGGTAACACTAGTTATTTGCCCCTAACGGGCGAGCAAATTGCTTATTTACAGCAACAAAAACAACTGCCACAGGCACTACCAACCTATAAAATTCTACTCTTTGACTACATCACCGCCTATTCATTATGGTTGTTTTTATTGAGTGTAAGTATTGCTCTTTATTATGGAGTACGGGCTTTACGTCGAGTGCCATAAATGAGTATTACATCATGTAATATTGAGCCTATTAGTACTGTGACTAGTGTTAAAAACGGACTAGGTTTAGTATGAAAACTGTAGTTCTTAGCTAGTCATTGTTAAAGTTTATGGCATCAAGTGAAGCTGTTTTTAAGGTGAGAGGCTAAAAAGAGTGGTGATAGACTGTAACCATAAAGCCATTGGTAATGACATCAGGTGTTATTACTAATCATAGTAATTAAGGGATTTATATGTCAGATCAAGGCTCTAACCAGTTTAGCTTGTTAGTTAAACGTCGATTTGCCCCGTTTTTTTGGACGCAGTTTTTAGGGGCTGCTAATGATAATGTTATGAAGTTTGCCTTCATCATTATGGCAACCTATCAAATTTCATTATTTGGCTTATCTGCCACCTCCGCTTCGGCTTTAATTGGTGGTGTGTTTATCCTTCCGTTTTTCCTTTTTTCAGCCACTTCTGGCCAGCTAAGTGATAAGTACGATAAAGCTTGGATGATGCGCCATATAAAAAATATGGAAATCTTAGTTATGGCAGTGGGGGCGGTTGGTTTTTATTTGGCTGATCCGGTGTTATTACTTGTTTGCACATTCTTTATGGGCTTGCAGTCAACCTTATTTGGTCCCGTCAAATATGCCTATCTGCCAGAAGCTTTGAGCGATAGAGAGTTACTTGGCGGTAATGCGGTTGTTGAGTCAGGTACTTTTATTGCCATTTTATTAGGGCAGATTGTTGGTGGTAGTTTTATAGAGATTCCAGAAATAGGCGGTACTTGGGTTGCAGGTATTTGTTTATTACTCGCTATTTTAGGACGTATTGCCGTGCAGTTCGTACCTGGCCAGCAGGCACTAAACCCTCAGCTGAAAATTAATTTAAATCCTTTTTCTGAAACTTGGCGCAATTTAAAGTTTGCTCGTCAAACCCCAGCAATTTTTCACTCTATGCTAGGTATTAGCTGGATGTGGTTTTTAGGTGCTGCTTTTTTAAGTTTATTCCCAGAATATGCTCAGAGTGCGTTGCAAGGAATGCCGTCAGTAACCTTAGCTCTGTTAGGAGTGTTTTCTGTTGGTATTGGCGTTGGCTCATTACTTTGTGAGGTTCTTAGTCGTAAGCAAGTTGAAGTGGGGTTAGTGCCCATTGGTGCATTAGGTATTACGATTTTTTGTGTTGATTTTTATTTTGCTAGTCAAAACCTACCCAATCTTGGCGAGAGTTCTTTAGTTGCTTATCAGTTCTTTTGGAGTGGTGACTACTGGCGAGTTATCTTGGATTTAGGCTTCATTAGCTTGTTTGCAGGATTATATAGTGTACCCATGTATGCACTTATTCAGCAGCGCTCAGAACCTGAATATCGCGCGCGTATTATAGGTGCAAATAATATTTTAAATGCGTTATTTATGGTGGTTAGCGCTATTTTAGTGATGTTGTTTAGTACGCTGGGCTTGAATGCCGCTCAGATTTTTTTAGTAATAGGATTGCTTAATTTATTAGTCACAACCTATATCTTCTTATTAGTGCCAGAGTATTTTTGGCGCTTAGTGGCTTGGGTGTTAACAGCATTGGTATATCGCTTTGATGTGCGCGATAGAGAGCGTATCCCAAGCCAAGGCGCAGTAGTGCTAACCTGCAACCATGTGAGCTTTATTGATGCAGTGTTATTACTTGCCGCTAGCCCGCGCCCAGTTTACTTTTTGATGGATCACAGGGTTTTTCAGTCTAAGGTATTAGGTGCTGTGTTTCGTGCAGGTAAGGCGATACCTATAGCGCCACAAAAAGAAGATCCAAAAATTTACGAAGAAGCCTTTATTAAAGCTGCCCAGGTATTACGCGATGGCGATATTTTAGCTATTTTCCCAGAGGGCGCTATTACTCGAGATGGCCTGATGCATGAGTTTAAAGGTGGTTTAATGAAAATTCTGAACCAAGTTCATGAAGAGGGTAAGTCTGTACCAGTAGTGCCAATGGCATTATTAAATTTATGGGGCTCTTATTTTAGTCGTATTGATGGGCCAGCCATGAAAACGCCGTTTCGTCGTGGTTTTTGGTCGCGTGTTATTTTAAAAGTAGATGAGCCTATTAATAGTAAGGATATTACTATGGATATCTTGTATGAAAAGATTCGCGCATTAGGGGTTAAGTCTGTATTGGATGTTCAGTCATCTAACTCTGAAACAGAAAAGCCTATTCAATAGAATAGGCTTTTACTGTTTTACAGATACTAAAAAACCGGCATAAGCCGGTTTTTTAGTAGCAGATCAATTAAGCAGCAGCTTGAAGAGCTTTTAAATGCTCGTTCAGGCGGCTCTTATGACGAGCTGCTTTGTTTTTATGGATGATGCCTTTGTCAGCCATACGATCAATTACTGGTACTGCCAGTACGTATGCTGCTTGAGCTTTTTCCAAATCTTTGGCTTCGATGGCTTTTACCACATTCTTGATGTGGGTGCGCACCATTGAGCGTAGGCTACCGTTATGGCTGCGACGCTTCTCAGCCTGTTTAGCGCGTTTCTTGGCGGAAGGGCTGTTGGCCACCGTCGAACTCCTCGAAAACTTCTGAATAAAAGAAATAAAATAGGTCGCGAATCATACCGCAATGATGCTTGATGTCAAGCTAAAACCTAATACTGCACATCAGATTACGACCAACCGCGCTAAGTGTACCTGAAATTTTCATTCACAGCACCTCTTAGGCTAAATAAAGTGGAATTGCGTAACAATTCATTTGCTGCATCTTCTTATCTAGCATCTATAAGCACATCAGACTAAACTTGGGTGCTTGAGCCAAAAGGGGGCAAAATGGCTGAAGTAATTGCTAAAAAAGAATCAGGTTTGTTGCGCTCAGGCATAGTGGTGAGTGTAATGACATTATTATCACGCGTGTTGGGTATGGTGCGTGATGTAGTGATTGCCAATTTTTTTGGTTCTAGTGCGGCGGCGGATGCTTTTTTTGTCGCCTTTAAAATTCCTAATTTTTTACGTAGGCTGTTTGCTGAAGGGGCTTTTGCCCAAGCATTTGTGCCTGTGCTTTCTGAATATAGAACTAAACGCAGTCTGGCAGAGGTAAAGCAATTAGTTGATCGAACAGCTGGCACCTTAAGCTTTGTGCTGACTATTTTGACAATGCTCGGAATTGTTTTTGCGCCTTATATCATGATGCTGTTTGCTCCAGGTTTTAAAGATGATCCAGCTAAAATGGCGCTTGCTGGCGACCTTTTACGTATCACTTTTCCCTATTTAATGCTGATCTCTCTAACCGCTTTTTGTGGTGGTATTTTAAATAGTTATGGCCGTTTTGCAGCACCTGCTTTTACTCCTGTCTTGCTCAATCTCTGCATGATTTTATCGGTGTTATTTTTAACGCCTTATTTTGACCAGCCAGTTATGGCTTTAGGATGGGGCGTTTTTATTGCAGGTATTGTGCAGCTTATTTTTCAAATGCCATTTTTAATGCAGTTAAAATTACTGCCTATTCCTCGGCTAGTACGTAAAGACGAAGGTGTTAGACGTATTTTGATGCTCATGTTGCCGGCATTATTTGCTGTGTCCGTAAGTCAGGTGAACTTGTTACTGGATACAGTGTTAGCTTCATTTTTGGAAAACGGCAGCGTGTCTTGGTTGTATTATGCTGATCGTTTATCTGAACTGCCGTTAGGTGCCTTTGGTATTGCGATTGGTACCGTTATTTTGCCAGCGTTATCGCGGCAGCATACAAAAGAGAATGTAGAGGAGTTTGCCAGCACTATTGACTGGGCGTTGCGCATGGTTTTATTAGTAGGTGTGCCAGCAGCCTTAGCTTTGGGTATCTTAGCGGAGCCGTTATTAGCTACGCTTTATCACTATGGCAAAATGACCGATGCCGACGTGCACCAAGCGGCTCTAGCATTGCAAGCTTATTCGTTAGGCGTGTTGACCTTTATGCTGATTAAAGTACTAGCCCCAGGTTACTTTGCTCGGCAGGATTTAAAAACGCCAGTCAAAATTGCCGTGTTTTGTATGGTAGCGAATATGCTGTTTAACCTGATTTTAATTTGGCACTGGAAACATGTGGGTTTAGCTTTTGCTACTTCATTATCCTCTGTGTTTAATGCTGGGTTATTACTTTTAGGCTTGCAGCGGGCTGGCGTTTATAAAGCACAAAAAGGCTGGATAAAATTCCTTCTACAGTTGTTGGTAGGCTGTGGGTTAATGGTCGCCTTTGTGCTTTGGTATAATCAGCCTACTGAACTTTGGCTACGCTGGTCATGGGATAAGCGTGCTTGGGAAATAGCTATTTTAGTGGTCGGCGGAATTTTTAGTTTCGTCGTAGGGCTTGCAATAACAGGAGTTCGTTTACGCCATTTACGCCGTTAAACACTTTAAGCGTGAACAAATTAACCTGCTGTGGTTATAATCAGAGTCTTTTGTAAGTAAGTGCAGTCGTTATGCAGCTGATCCGTGGATTACAAAATTTACACAACTTCCATCATGAGTGTGTAGCAACCATAGGTAACTTTGATGGCCTTCATATTGGCCATCAGGCTATTTTGTTACGCCTTAAAGAAAGTGCTGCACTACTTAATCTACCTACCTGTGTGATTATTTTTGAACCGCAACCGCGTGAATTTTTTAATCCTGAAACAGCGCCTATACGATTAACACGTTTACGTGAAAAGTTAGAACTATTACAGCAAGCAGGCATTGATTATGTGCTCTGTCTTCATTTTAATAAGCGTCTGCGTCAGCTAAGTGCGGATGATTTTGTACAACAAATTTTAGTACAGGGCTTGCATGTCAAACACTTACAAATTGGTGATGACTTCCGTTTTGGCTGTGATAGATCTGGTGATTTTGCTTTCTTACAACAACAAGGTGAGTGTTTTGGTTTTACGGTTGAACCAACAGGCACTATTGAATTAGATGGTGTACGCGTCAGTAGTACGCGTGTACGAGATGCCTTGGCGCAGTCTGATTTTGCCTTGGCGCAGCGCCTTTTGGGGCGCCCCTATAGTATTACAGGGCGTGTTCTTTATGGGCAGCAGTTAGGGCGTACAATTAACGCACCTACAGCCAATGTACAATTAAAGCGGCACAAAGCCCCAGTTTGTGGGGTGTTTTTAATTAAAGCTACTCTGGTTAATGGAAAGGTGATTCCTGGTGTGGCTAATTTAGGTGTACGTCCTAGCGTTAAAAGCGATGGCAAGGCACACTTAGAGGTGCACTTATTGGACTTTTCTGGCAACTTATACGGCCAGCCTTTACATGTAGAATTTTTGCAAAAAATCCGTGATGAAAAGCGCTTTGCGTCTTTAGCTGAATTGCAAGAAGCTATTGCCGCTGATATTGCCTATGGCCGCTATCATTGGCAGCATTTTCACACCCTTTGATATAAGCGATTTGAGAACAAACATGACCGACTATAAAGCGACACTGAATTTGCCGGAAACGGCATTCCCGATGAAGGCGGGTCTTCCAACCCGTGAACCTAAAATGCTTGAGTATTGGGACAGCATTAATCTGTACCAAAAAATGCGTAACATCGGAAAAGGTCGCCCACGTTTTATTTTGCACGATGGCCCTCCTTACGCTAATGGTGCAATTCATATAGGTCACGCGCTTAATAAAATTCTCAAAGATATTATTGTTCGCAGCAAAACGATTGCAGGTTTTGATGCACCTTATGTGCCTGGGTGGGATTGTCATGGTCTGCCGATTGAGCACAAAGTAGAAGTACAACACGGTAAAAACTTACCTGCAGATAAAGTGCGTGGGCTATGCCGTGAATATGCGTCTGGGCAAATATCTGAGCAAATGCAGGGCTTTATTCGTCTTGGCGTCTTAGGTGAGTGGGATAACCCATATAAAACAATGAACTTTGCCAATGAAGCAGGTGAAGTACGTGCTTTAGCAAAGTTAGTGGAAGGTGGTTTTGTATTTAAAGGCTTAAAACCGGTTAACTGGTGTTTTGACTGTGGTTCAGCCTTAGCTGAAGCTGAAATTGAGTATCAAAACAAAACATCAGATGCTATTGATGTAGGTTTTAGCTGTGTTGATGTTGAAAAACTTTCTAGTGCCTTTGCTGTTAAGTTAGATAAACCAGTCCAAATTGTTATCTGGACAACTACCCCTTGGACGATCCCGGCTAACCAAGCCCTAAATATTCATCCAGAAGCAGATTATGCACTGGTTGATGTAGGTGATAAGTATCTGATTTTAGCGGAAACCTTGGTTGAAACTAACCTAGAGCGTTATGGTTTAGAAGGTAAGGTGGTTGCTCGTGCTAAAGGTGAAGCGCTAGAGCTTATCAATTTCCAACATCCATTTTATGCACGTTTATCTCCAGCCTACCTTGCAGAATATGTTGAGTTAGATTCAGGTACAGGTATTGTTCACTCAGCGCCTGCTTATGGTGAAGATGACTTCTATACCTGTAAACGCTATGGCATGACCAATGATGACATTATTAGCCCAGTGCAAAGTAATGGCGTGTATGTGGATAGCCTTGAATTTTTTGGTGGACAGTTTATTTGGAAAGCGAACGCCAATATCGTTGCTAAGCTTGAAGAAGTAGGCGCTTTACTAAAACACCAGCCTATTAACCACAGCTATATGCATTGCTGGCGCCATAAAACACCTTTGATCTATCGTGCTACAGCGCAGTGGTTTGTTGGCATGGATAAGCAGCCAGCACAAGGCAAAACCTTACGTGAGCGCGCATTAGAAGGCGTAGATAGTACGGCTTTCACGCCTGCATGGGGTAAGGCGCGTTTGCATAATATGATTGCTGATCGCCCAGACTGGTGTATTTCTCGTCAGCGTAACTGGGGCGTTCCTATTCCTTTCTTCTTACACCGTGCCACAGGAGAGCTGCATCCAAATACTGTTGCCTTAATGGAAGAGGTAGCCAAACGCATAGAGTTAGAAGGCATTGAGGCTTGGTTTAAGCTAGATCCTGCCGAGTTACTTGGCGCAGAGGCGGAACAATACGAAAAAGTAACAGATACACTTGATGTATGGTTTGACTCTGGTACTACACATTGGCATGTATTACGCGGATCACACCCTATTGCGCATCAGCAAGGTCCAGTAGCTGACCTGTACTTAGAAGGTTCTGACCAGCATCGTGGTTGGTTCCATTCCTCTTTACTAACAGGCTGCGCCATTGATGGGCATGCGCCTTATAAAAGCTTGCTAACCCATGGTTTTACTGTAGATGAGCAAGGGCGTAAGCAGTCAAAATCACTGGGCAATATTATTGAACCACAAAAAGTGATTGATAAACTAGGCGCCGATATTCTACGTCTTTGGGTATCCTCAACTGACTATTCAGGTGAAATGGCAGTTTCTGATACTATTTTGCAACGCAGTGCCGATGCTTACCGTCGTATTCGTAATACAGCACGTTTTTTACTCTCAAACCTCAATGGTTTTGATCCGGCGAAAGATCTTGTGGCTAACGATAAGATGCTAGATTTAGATCGTTGGGTAGTTGATGCGGCTGCATGCTTGCAAGAAGAATTACAAAGCGCTTATACCGAATATCGCTTCCACCATGTATATCAAAAAGTGCACAACTTCTGTGTACAAGAGCTAGGTGGTTTCTACTTAGACATTATTAAAGATCGTCAGTACACCACAGGCGTAGACAGTTTGGCGCGTCGTTCGTGCCAAACGGCGATGTATCACATTGTCGAGGCACTTGTACGTTGGATTGCGCCAGTTCTATCATTTACTGCAGATGAAATTTGGGCGTTTTTACCAGGTGAGCGTAATGAGTCAGTCATGCTTAATACATGGTACGAAGGCTTAGCTAAACTGGATGCGAATAGTCGTTTTGACCGTGCATTCTGGGAGCAGTTAATGCAAGTAAAAACCGCCGTAAACAAAGAGCTAGAAAATCAACGTGCGAATAAAGCCATTGGTGGAAATTTACAAGCTGAAGTGACTCTTTATGCCGATGAAGCCTTAACCCAATTACTGGCTCGCTTAGAAGATGAATTGCGTTTTGTGTTAATCACCTCAGCGGCCACAATAGCGCCGTTAGCGAGTGCGCCTGAGACAGCAACTTTGACTGAACTTAGCAATTTACGCCTGCAGGTTGTCAAGTCAAACCATGCCAAGTGTGGTCGTTGCTGGCACCACCGTGGGGATGTAGGAAGTAACGCTGCTCATCCTGAGCTATGTAACCGCTGTGTTGATAATATCGAAGGCACTGGTGAGGTACGTCACTACGCTTAGGTAGTGACATTTTCAGTCTTTTAAGGAAGCAGTATGAAAGCAGCTTTGGGCAAATTGCCATGGTTATGGATTAGCGTTGTCACCTTTATTATGGATAGGGTGAGCAAGCTTTGGTTCGACACTAACCTAGAGATGTACCAACAGATTAGTGTGATTCCAGATATTTTTAGCTGGACACGCTTATATAATAAAGGCGCCGCTTTTGGCTTCTTAGCTGACGAAAGCGGTTGGCAGCGTTGGTTTTTTGCCCTTATCGCCCTTGCTGTAAGTACTGTTTTAGTTGTTTGGCTAAAGCGCCTAAAATCTCATGAAACCTGGGTTGCTATTGCTTTAGCTTTAGTCTTAGGTGGTGCTTTAGGTAATCTGTATGACCGTATCTTGTTAGGGCACGTGATTGATTTTGTGTTGGTGCATTGGAAAGACCAATGGTATTACCCTGCCTTTAACTTAGCAGATACAGCCATTTGTATTGGAGCCTTTATGTTAATTATTGATATGTTTAAAGGCTCAAAAACTAAAGGCAGTGCAGCTGTTGGAGAGAACAAATGAATGAACAACGTATTGGCGAACAAAGCCGCGTAACACTGCATTTTGCTTTGAAATTAGATAATGGCGATGTAGTCGATAGTAACTTTGAGAAAGAAGCGGCATCCTTTGCCGTGGGTGATGGTAGTTTATTACCAGGTTTTGAGCAGCAGCTTTATGGCTTGAAGGCTGGCGATAAGCGCAGCTTCGAGATTCAACCAGAGCAAGGTTTTGGGCAACCCAATCCGCAGAATGTGCAAGTAATGCCGCGTAGCCAATTTACAGATATGGAATTAGATCATGGCATATTGGTTATCTTCCAAGATGCAGCCAAGGGTGAATTACCAGGTGTCATTAAAGACTTTGATGACACTCAGGTAACAGTGGATTTTAATCACCCACTAGCAGGGCGAGTAATCACCTTTGATGTTGAAATTATTGATGTCCACAACGCATAGTTTTACGCGTTAGGAGTCTGTACATGCAAATTAAGCTGGCTAATCCTCGTGGATTCTGTGCGGGCGTAGATCGCGCCATCGAAATCGTCAACCGCGCTCTTGAAGTATTTGAACCGCCTATTTATGTACGTCATGAAGTAGTGCATAACAAATTTGTGGTTGAAGACTTGCGTAATCGAGGTGCTATTTTTGTTGATGAGCTTGATCAAGTACCAGATGACAATATAGTTATTTTTAGTGCACATGGTGTTTCTAAAGCTGTGCGTGATGAAGCTGAACGTCGTGGTTTAAAAGTATTTGATGCAACCTGTCCGTTGGTTACCAAAGTACATCTTGAGGTGGTGCGTTACAGTCGAGAAGGGCGTGATTGTGTGTTGATTGGACACCAGGGACATCCTGAGGTAGAAGGGACAATGGGGCAGTATGACAGCAGTAATGGCGGTCATATTTACCTTGTAGAAGATGAGCAAGATGTTGCTCTACTTGAAGTAAAGTGCCCTGATAACCTAGCCTTTGTTACCCAAACAACACTCTCAATGGATGATGCCAGTCGCGTTATTGACGCTTTACGTCAGCGCTTCCCAGCGATTATGGGGCCACGTAAAGATGACATTTGTTATGCCACACAAAATCGTCAAGATGCGGTTAAACAACTTGCTAGTGAATGTGATGTTGTTCTAGTTGTGGGTAGCCCAAACAGCTCTAACTCAAATCGTTTACGTGAGTTAGCTGAGCGTATAGGAACACCTGCTTATTTAGTCGATGGTGCTGAAGACTTATCGAAAACATGGTTTGCCAAGGCTAAGGCTATAGGTGTAACCGCGGGCGCTTCTGCCCCTGAAATCTTGGTGCAAGGCGTTATTAAGCAGCTGCAAGCTTGGGGTGCTGAGGACGTATCTGAGCTGGATGGCAGACCAGAGAATGTTACCTTCTCAATGCCAAAAGAACTGCGCGTAGTGGAAGTTAGCGAATAATCAAATGTCAGTGGTTGGCATGGGTCAGCCACAACTTAACTCATTTACTATAAGGTTAATGCTTTATAGTTGCATAACAGGGGACTTACTGTGAAAAAAGTCGTAATTAGCGGAACGGGACTGTTCACTCCAAGCCAAAGTATTTCAAATGATGAATTAGTGGCTGCTTTTAATCAGTGGGTTCAGCTGTTTAATGCGGAAAATGCACAGGCAATTGAGCAAGGTGAAATTGAACCTGCGCGTGAATCTAGCTCAGAATTTATTGTAAAAGCTTCAGGTATTCAAAGCCGTTTTGTAATTGATAAAACAGGCATTCTAGATCCTAAACGCATGGTTCCGCATATTGCTGAGCGTTCCAATGACGAGCCTAGTGTAATGTGTCAAATGGCTGTGGCCGCCGCCAAAGAAGCCATGCAACGATCAGGTCGTACCGCGGCTGATATTGATGGGGTGATTGTCGCTTGCTCTAATATGCAACGTCCATACCCAGCTATGGCGATTGAAGTGCAACAAGAACTGGGCATTAATGGTTTTGCATTTGATATGAATGTGGCCTGTTCATCTGCTACTTTTGGTATGCAAACCGCAGTCAATGCTATTCAGGCGGGTAGCGCACGTAGCATTTTGATGGTTAACCCTGAAATCTGCACTGGACATCTCAACTTCCGTGATCGTGACAGCCACTTTATTTTCGGTGATGCTTGTACTGCTGTGATCTTTGAAGAGGCAGAGAAAGCTACTTCAAACTGCCAGTGGGAAGTGATTAGTAGCAAGCTAGTTACCAGTTTTTCCAATAATATTCGCAATAACTTTGGTTATTTAAACCGTGCAGATGAAACTGGCATTGGCGCTAAAGATAAGCTCTTTGTGCAAGAAGGGCGTAAAGTATTTAAAGAAGTATGCCCAATGGTGGCGCAGATTATTGGTGAACATTTAGCAGCGAATCATATTGCTGTTGAAGATGTTAAGCGTTTTTGGCTGCATCAAGCCAATCTTAATATGAATTTGCTAATTACCCGTCGTTTATTAGGGCGTGATGCAACAGACAGTGAAGCGCCTGTTATTCTTGATACCTATGCCAATACTAGCTCAGCGGGCTCAGTTATTGCGTTACATAAATATCAAGAAGATTTACCTAGTGGTGCTTATGGTGTGCTTAGCTCTTTTGGCGCAGGCTATTCAGTGGGTAGCGTGATTCTACGTAAAGTATAGCTAGCTAAATAAAGGTTAAAAAAGGCCAGATAGTAGATGCTATCTGGCCTTTTTTTGCCAGCTTATCTTAAATAACGTTCTTTCTAAATATACTATACCCCAGTATACTTACTGTTTGATACTAAATAGGTTATGCTCGTTTTCAGTTAAAAAGAGAATACTTATGCCTAGCTCTCCTGAAGAAAAGAAAAAAGTGCTTGCTCGTGTTAAGCGCATTAAGGGGCAAATTGAAGCGCTTGAGCGTGCTTTACAAGCCGAGACGGAGTGCCGTTCTATCTTGCAGCAAATAGCGGCTGTGCGTGGTGCAGCTAACGGATTAATGGCTCAAGTATTAGAGAGCCATATCCGCGAAACTTTCATGGATGAATCTCAGGCTAGATCAACACAAATACACTCGTCTGTGAATGACACCATTGAATTAATCCGAGCTTATTTAAAATAAGCTGATCATTTATGAGAGAAAAATTATGAAATCGCGTGCTGCAGTTGCCTTTGGTCCCGGCTTACCACTAGAAATTGTTGAGCTTGATGTTGCACCGCCGAAGAAAGGCGAAGTTATGATTAAAATTAGTCATACAGGTGTTTGTCATACTGACGCTTATACCTTATCAGGTGAAGATCCAGAGGGTATTTTTCCTGTTGTGTTAGGGCATGAAGGGGCTGGTGTTGTTGTTGAAGTAGGTGAAGGGGTAACCAGTGTACAGGTAGGAGATCATGTTATCCCGTTGTATACCGCTGAATGTAAAGAATGTGATTTCTGTAAATCGGGTAAAACTAACCTTTGTGTTGCTGTTCGTGAAACACAAGGTAAAGGTTTAATGCCCGATGGCACTACTCGTTTTTCGTATAACGGAGAGCCTGTTTATCACTATATGGGATGCTCCACCTTTAGTGAGTACAGCGTAGTAGCGGAAGTTTCCTTAGCCAAGATTAACCCTGACGCAAATGCTCAGCATGTTTGCCTGTTAGGTTGTGGTGTTACTACAGGTATTGGTGCAGTACATAACACAGCTAAAGTACAAGAAGGCGACTCAGTGGCTGTATTTGGTTTAGGTGGGATTGGTTTAGCCGTGGTGCAAGGTGCGCGCCAAGCGAAAGCAGGAAGAATTTTTGCAATTGACACTAATCCAGCAAAATTTGAACTGGCGAAACACTTTGGTGCTACAGACTGTATTAATCCAAAAGACTACGACAAACCTATCCAGCAAGTACTGGTAGAAATGACCAAGTGGGGGGTTGACCATACGTTTGAGTGCATCGGCAATGTTGATGTTATGCGTGCAGCCTTAGAGAGTGCGCATCGCGGCTGGGGGCAGTCTGTGATTATTGGTGTTGCTGGTGCTGGCAAGGAAATTTCAACTCGCCCCTTCCAGTTGGTGACTGGGCGTGTATGGAAAGGTACCGCCTTTGGTGGTGTTAAAGGACGTTCTCAGTTACCAGCTATGGTTGAGGATGCCATGAAAGGCGATATTGAGCTGGCGCCTTTTGTAACTCATACCATGACGTTAGATCAGATCAACCAAGCCTTTGACCTGATGCATGAAGGTAAGTCTATTCGTACAGTAATTCATTATTAATAGATTGCACCTAGGTATATTTAACTTAGGCGCGCTGTTCCGCGTAGGGTAGGAGTTATTTGATGACTTTGCTTGAACAACATGCTTGCTTTGGTGGCAGCCAGCAAGTTTGGCAGCATGCGGCAAAAACGGTTCAGTGTGATATGCGGTTTGCTATTTTCTTGCCAGAGCAAGCCCAATCTCAGCCTTTGCCTGTTTTATATTGGCTTTCAGGGTTAACCTGTAATGAGCAAAATGTCATTACTAAAGCGGGGGCTCAGCGCTATGCCGCTGAACATGGTGTTATTTTAGTTGCGCCAGATACTAGCCCAAGAGGTGATAATGTTGCCGACGATCAAACCTATGATTTAGGGCAGGGCGCTGGTTTTTATGTCAATGCTACCCAAACACCTTGGGTCAATCATTATCAGATGTATGATTATGTGTTACATGAGCTGCATGACTTGGTCTGTAAGCAATTTAATGCTTTAGATAAGCGCTCTATTTTCGGCCATTCAATGGGAGGGCATGGCGCTTTGGTATTGGCCTTGCGCAACCCTCAAGCCTTTGTCAGTGTTTCTGCTTTTGCGCCTATTGTTGCACCTAGCCAAGTTGCTTGGGGCGAAAAGGCCTTTGCTGCCTATTTAGGTGACGATAAGCAACAATGGATCGAATATGATGCTGTTGCTTTAATTGAAGCGGGAGCAAAAGTTGATGGTTTATTGGTTGATCAAGGTCTGGCAGATAACTTTTTAGATACGCAACTAAAAACAGAGTTACTTGCGCGTGCCTGTCAGCAGCAAGGAATAGATCACAGTATTCGGCTACAGCAAGGCTATGACCATAGCTACTATTTTATTGCGACTTTTATGGGTGAGCATATCGCTTATCATGCGCAACGACTTAAAGTGTAACTATTTAACCCAGTAGACTGTTAGTTTGTCAGTATAAACTAACGGTCTAATGTTATTTTTAGAATAAAAGAGTGAACTATGTATAAGTTGTGCTTCTATGTGCCAGACAGCCATTTGGAACCGGTTAAGGAAGCGATATTTGCAGCAGGTGCTGGCGCCATTGGTGATTATGACAAGTGTTGTTGGCAGACCTTAGGTAAGGGGCAATTTCGCCCGCTAGAAAATAGCCACCCCTTTATAGGTACGCAAGGCATTGTGGAAACTGTGCCGGAGTGGTGTGTTGAAATGGTGGTGCCAGAGGCTCATATTCGTGCGGTCATTGCTGCATTAAAACAGGCACATCCTTATGAAACTCCAGGTTATGATGTGCTACAAATGGTTGATTTGTAGTGAAAATGCAATCTCTCGTTCACTAATTCTTCATGTTACAGAAACCATTTTGTAACCCAATTCCCCGATTATGGTGCCCAACACCAACACACAAAGATGTTTTGGTTTTTTGCCAACTAAGGGGAATCATCAATGATCAGCAACAAGCTAGGTCTTCTACGTACACTAGGGTTCGGTTTCAGTGCATTAGCTATGGCAGTTTCAACTCAAGCCATAGCAGGTAACGTCATTACAGACGGTCCTGATATTAAAATCAAAACAAAAGGCGGTTTTGAAGCCAAGACGGTTGATGACCAATTCTCTTTTAAAATTGGCGGACGTATTCAGGCTGACTATGGCCAGTTTGATGGCGTATACACCAAGAACGGTAAAACAGCGAATGAAGCTTATTTTCGTCGCGCGATTTTAGAGCTTTCAGGTACTGCCTATCAGGATTGGAAATATGTATTTAATCTTGATTTTGCAGAAGATGGCAGCAGCAAGTGGGATGAAGCCTCTATTGCGTACACAGGCTTTCCTGTAACCATCAAAGTAGGTCGTTTTGATCCTGACTTTGGCTTGGAGAAAGCCACTAGCTCAAAATGGATTACAGCCATTGAGCGTTCAATGATTTATGACTATGCCAGCTGGGTTAATGATAAAGATGATGGCATGGGTATTCAGCTAAGTGGTACGGCTGCTGATATGTTCTATGCTTCTGCAGGTGTTAACCGTCCAAAAGGCAAAGAAGATGCCAATGGTAAAAATAAAAACACCTATAACATTCGTGCGGTATTTGCACCAATGGCAGAAGCCGGTAACGTGCTGCATTTTGGTATCAACTATGCAACCCGTCAAAAACTAGACTATGACGGTAGCATCAAAAGCCGTATGGGCGTACGTGGCACTACCGAAGACAAAAAAAATGGCCACCGTCCAGTCTTTGCTAAAACGGGAGAGTACGTTGATGCGAATGGCGACAAAGCATTTGCATTCAATAAAGATAGTGTTTGGGGCTTAGAAGCCGCATATGCTTACGGTCCGTTCTCGGCTCAGGGTGAGTATATTAGTCGTAAGATGGGCGCTAAGTCGGGCTCAGGCTACAAAGATCGTAAAGTTGAAGCCTATAACGTACAACTTGCCTATACCATTACAGGTGAAGCGCGTGGTTATAAATTAGATGGCGGTAAATTTGACTCAATTAAACCGCAAAACAGCTATGGCGCATGGGAAGTGTTCTATCGTTATGATGATGCTAAAGTGAAAAAAGCAGACCTTGATACCACAACAGGTGAGTTCTATAACACTAAAGCGCGTGGTCATACGCTAGGCGTTAACTGGTATGCTAATGAAGCTATCCGCGTTTCAGCAGATTACCTAAAAGCCAAAACCGACAAGCATTCAGCTAACGCTAATGATGATCGTAAAGGGGATGCCATCACTATGCGTTTGCAGTATGTGTTCTAAGTTGTATTAGTTGTTCAGAGTTTCTATTGGTTTTAGCCCCGCTTAGCGGGGCTTTTTTTTGTAACAAATTTTCACATGGAAAGCTCAGAAATTATCTTACAAACAACTTAAAATATTCTTTCTATTAGGGAAGGATAAGTCATGTTAGGTGATTCATTTGTTCTTATCATTGAAGATGATGAGCAAGAAAGAGCATATTTACAGCGATTATTTCAGTTTATTGGCAAGCAAGTTATTGCAAGCAGCCAAGAACAGGCCTTAGATAATCTCGAACAGGCTATTGCAAGGCAGCAAAAATTACTCTGTGCGGTTATAGGTAAAATAGAAAAAAACCAATACTTTCCATTAATTTACGCTATAGATCATTGTAACTCACACTTGCCCATTCTACTGATCGACTCTGTAGCTACAGTGCACTGGCCATTACCCATGCGCCAGCGTATTTTGCAGCAAATTCCTACCCCATTGACCTATCATAGCTTGATTGATGCACTGCATCGCGCTTATGTATATAGTGATATTTATCAGCCATTAAGCATAGGCAGCCCTAAATTATTTAGTAACTTAGTGGGAACAAGCCAAGCAATTAGCCAAGTTAGAGAGCAGTTACAAAAACTAGCTGATACAAACCAATCCTTGTTGTTATTAGGTGAGGTAGGGGTTGGTAAGGAAGTTGTTGCTCGCAATATTCATAACCAAAGCTTGCGGCGAAATCATCCTTTTGTTGTTTTAGATTGTGCGGCCGTAGAAGTAGATGTGATTCAAGCATTACTTTTTGGCTATAAACAAGGACTTGCTATGACGGACTTAGCGTCTCAGCAAGGTTATTTTGAATTAGCCAATCAGGGCACCTTGTATTTAGATGAGATTAGCGCATTGCCTTTAACGGTGCAGCAACAGATTGCACAAGTGATTGGTTCTAGCCAGTTTGTACGCGTTGGTGGTGTACAGGTTAATTCAACTAATGTGCGTATTATTTTAGCCGATCATGCCGATATATTGGCTTTGGCTGAGCAGGGGTTATTTAGCACAGAGCTGCTTGCATTAGTAGCTCCTCATATTTTGCACATACCTGCATTACGTCAGCGTTTAGAAGATATCCCTTTACTGATTCATCAGTTGGTGGCGCGCCTTGAAAAAAATAAAAGTAGCTCAATTCGCTTTAACTCAGGCGCCATTATGGCGCTGTGCCAATATTCATGGCCAGGTAATGTGCGTGAGTTAGCCAATTTGATAGAGCGTATGGCAACCCTATATCCACATGGTGTGATAGGCTTACGTGAATTGCCAGAGCAATATCGAGGTGCTAGTGAGTACGCCATTGAGCAACAAGAGCTAATAGCTGCTTTACAGCCAATCAGCGAAGGTCTTTATTTACCTGAAGAGGGAATAGATCTGCGCCGCTACTTGGTTAATCTAGAGCAGGAAATTATTGAGCAAGCTTTACAGCGTACTTCGGGAGTTGTTGCGCATGCTGCTGAGCTATTAGGCATGGGGCGTACCACCTTGGTGGAGAAAATGCGCAAATATCATATTGTCCGTAAGGATGCATAAAGCTTTATACTGTCGTTTTTAGTTTTAAGGTAAGACTATGGATCATCCAGCATACAGTTCACCATTGGGGAAAGTGAGCGCGTACGTCAGTGATTATGATGCAAGTTTGTTGTTTCCAATATCACGTCAAACTAAATGGGAAGAATTTAACTTAACCGCTCAAACGCTCCCTTACAAAGGGGTTGATATTTGGAACTGCTATGAGCTGTCATGGTTATTACCCTCTGGCAAGCCAGTAGTTGCTGTAGCCAGTTTCTTTGTCCCAGCCGACTCGCCTAATATCATTGAATCTAAATCGTTTAAACTGTACTTGAATTCTTTTAACCAAAGCCAGTTTGCTGATTTTTCACAGCTACAGCAGGTATTGGAGCGCGACCTATCTGCAGTCGCTGGCGCTCCTGTTAGTTGCGAGTTAATGAGTATTGCTCAGGCAAGCGCTAAGGGAATTAGTCAACTACGTGGCATTTGTATTGATGATTTAGACATTCAAGTATCGCAATACACTGAACCTAGTGCTGAACTATTAATCTGCGATCATCACCTACAGGTCGCGGAAACCTTTCATAGTCATTTGTTAAAATCTAATTGTCCTGTAACTGGGCAGCCTGATTGGGGCAGTATTAGCATTAGTTATCATGGGCCGCGGTTAGATCATGCTAGTTTTTTACAGTACTTGATTAGCTTTCGCCAGCATCAAGATTTTCATGAACAATGTGTAGAACGTATTTTCTTAGATCTTTATAAGTTGCTTTCACCTAGCGCTTTAAAAGTAGAAGCACGTTATGTGCGTCGTGGTGGTTTGGATATCAATCCGGTGCGTAGTACCAGTGAAGGTCCTTACAGTAATAAGCGCTTAGCAAGGCAGTGAAGATGAGTATTGCAGATAAAGTAAAGCTGGAAGCAAGCTGGAAAAATGTGCTGATTGATGAGTTTAAACAGCCTTATATGCAGCAATTAAGCCAATTTTTAAGAGATGAATTGGCGCAAGGAAAGCTGATTTATCCAGCCGGATCGTTAATTTTTAATGCGCTTAATTTAACCCCTTTGCAAAAAGTGAAAGTTGTTATTTTAGGGCAAGACCCATATCACGGCCCTAATCAAGCCCATGGTTTGAGCTTTTCTGTACCTAATGGTGTGGATATTCCACCATCGTTAGTTAATATTTATAAAGAATTAAAACGCGACTTAAATATTGATATTCCACAGCATGGCAACCTAGAAGCTTGGGCTAAACAGGGCGTCCTCTTGTTAAATACCAGTTTAACAGTAGAACATAAACAGGCTGGCTCACATGCTAATGCTGGGTGGCAGCCATTTACAGACAAAATCATTGAGATCGTGAGTCAGCAGCAAGCACATGTTGTATTTTTGTTGTGGGGTGCTCATGCACGTAGTAAAAAATCATTGATTGATGGCAAAAAGCACCTGATTTTAGAGTCCGTGCATCCTTCACCATTATCTGCTTACCGTGGCTTTATTGGTTGTGGGCATTTCAGTCATTGTAATAAGTTTTTAGCCCAGCAAGGCTTATCTACCATTGAGTGGCAAGTATAAGCTAGGCTTAGCTTGCCATCAGCGTTAAGCGACTGTTGCTAAACGTGATTTTTGACAGAGTGGATAAGCTGTTATACAGGGCTCAATACTTTCGTGCATGATGGTAAAATTATTGCCATACATATAAAGTGCCGTTTCTGTTGGGCCCTGCCAAATGCTGCAGACATTGCCTGCATTTTGCGCCTGTAGAAGGCGATCGCACTCTTCAAACACAGCCAGTGCACTATATTTTTTATAGATTTCATTTGGTAAGTCAGTACCATTTAGGTAGAGAGCCAAGCCTTCTTGACTGCCAAAGAAAGCTTGTTTGCAATCCTTAGTGGAGTTTTCAAAAATACTGATTTTTGACCCTTTAGGTGCTAAGGTGCTAGTAAATATTTGAATAATGAAATTAATATGTCGATCGTCTAGATTGTCCACCTCAAAGTAAAACTCACAACCTGTAGGCTCACCAATATCTGTATGAATCACCTTGGCTTGGGTTAACTCAATGGTCTTGTTTTCTTGTTGAATAAAGCGAGAACAAACGTCTTTTAACTGCTCACAGTCATTTGGGGTTAGGCGAGCATTCAAAAAAATAATAACTTTTCCGCCAAGCTCTGGATGGGTACAGTACATAACTTACTCATTAAATAAAACCAACATCGAATGTAAAAGTTTGCGTTAAGCCATGTGCTGACTTAACGCAAATAGAACTATTTTTTAAGGCTTTCCAATAGTACACCTAGGGTTTTATTGGCAGCTTCTTTGGGGTTTTTGCGTACATAGGCTTCTTGTTCTGCAATGACTGAAAATAAGCCATCTAGAGTTTTATCTGCGACATAGCTTTCTACGCTAGATTGTTTGGTTTTAATTCCAAAATTTGCCGCTTGCTCAGTTAAAGCCTTGTATTGCTGAATAGCGCCTACATCTTTGGTAGTTTGGCTGACAATAGGCATTAAACGCTCACGTAATTGGCTACGACTAGTGCGCTCAAGGTAGCGTGTAGCTGAATCGTTTGGGCCTGTCCATATCTCTTTCGCATCTTTAATGGTCATCTGCTGAACAGCTTGAGTTAACAAGGCTTGGGCTTCAGGAATGGCCTTTTCTGCGGCAAGGTTGAGGCTCTTTTCTACATCATCCACTAGTTTACCTTGTCCCATCATTTTTAAGGTTTTGGCTGCTTTGCCAAAATTACCTGGCAATTCAATGCGTAGCTTATCATTGTTACTAAAACCACCTGGTTGGCTGAGTTGTTTAACTGCTACTTTAGTACCTTGATCAAGTAATGATTTAACAGTAGAGCTGGCATCAGCAGCGCTAATATCATTAAGTGATAACGCCAAAGCTGTTTGTGTGGCAAAGACGCAAGTCAGTGCGAATAAAATCTTTTTCATTGTATAAGCATCCTATTATTGATGTTGTAAGCCGAAGTAAGCACAGCCGCGCTCTATGTTTTGCCCTATACGCAATTCAGCGGTTAAGTGATATTGGTTATCCGCCATGCTGTCGTTACAGTGCTGTTCTGTTAGCCAAAGCTGTAATGGTTGTCCATCTATAGTGGCACTGATATTGATATTGCCGTTAGGTAGTTGTTCTTCAATATAAGGAACAGCCTGAGCAGGTTCGCCTAAGCGTTGTAATAAAAAACCATTGTTTTCAATAGTGGCAATCCACGCTGGCTCGTTACCCATAGCTCGTAGAATTAAGCGCTTAAAACGTGCATCATCGCAGGCAAAGCCTTCTCGCTGAGTGCGATACACTTTAACTGGAGTAAAAGAGTGACCTTCTAATTGCCCAGCAATATCTACAAAAGAGCCATTAGCCTCTAATGTATTTAGGTTTTCTAAATATTCGTTATGGGCTGTTAGCTTTAATTGTTTTTTATCACAAGTAATTAAGGTCCAAGAATTATCAATATTTTTATTTAATGTACCTTGTAAGCGTTGTGTATTGAGTAGAGGATTATTCTCTGCGGTGGATGAAAAAAGAGAGCAAGCTGTGAGGAGAGGTAAGCCTAAGCTTAATGAAGCTAATTTTAATAAGTGCATACAAGGTCCTAATAGAAAGCAATTAAGTATTCTTTATTTAACGAATATTTAGTTGTAAAGGCTAGCGCTTTAGTTCATTAATTTTCAAAACTGAGTACTTTATAAGGTTTGTATCTGTTTATGTGGTTTTCTTGGTGTAATATAACGCGCTAATTGTTTTTTGTGTAAGAGGTGATGATGAGAGTTATTGGTATCGATTTAGGCACCACTAACAGCGCCTGTGGAGTTTGGATGGCTGATGGTGTCAAATTAATCCCTAATTCGTTAGGTGAATTCTTGACGCCCTCTGTCGTTGGGGTAGATGCTGAAGGTAAAGTTATCGTTGGACAAAGCGCTAAGGAGCGTTTGCTCTACCATCCAGATAAAACCATTGCAGCTTTTAAACGTTGGATGGGTAGTGACTATTCCATTAAATTAAAAGACCAAAACTTTACTGCAATTGAACTTTCATCACTGATATTACGCGCCTTAAAAGCTGATGCAGAAGCTTTCTTGGGGGAAACAGTTAGCGAGGCTGTGATCAGTGTGCCAGCGTACTTTAATGATAATCAACGCTTAGCAACAAAGCAGGCTGCAGAATTGGCAGGGTTGAAAGTTCAGCGTTTAATTAATGAGCCAACGGCAGCCGCTATGGCCTATGGCTTGCATGAGAAAAACGACGGTACGTTCTTAATTTTAGACTTAGGTGGCGGCACTTTTGATGTGTCATTATTGGAGTTTTTTGATGGCATTATGGAAGTGCATGCCAGTGCAGGCGATAACTATTTAGGTGGTGAAGACTTTGTCAATGCCATGATTGAAACTGTGCTTAACGAGCATGGAGTTAAACGTGAGGAGCTAGTAGATAACCAATTACAACAGCTTTATCGTCAAATGGAAATGGCTAAGCGCGCCTTGGGGACTCAAGAACAGACACTTGAGTTAGAGCTGGGTAGTAAAAGTGTTGAACAAAAAATAACGCTAGACTGGTTTGCTCGCCTTGCAACACCACTTTTAGTAAGAATTAAGCAGCCTATTGAAAGAGCACTACGCGACTCTAAAACAGAACGCTCGGCTATCGACGATGTATTGCTAGTTGGTGGTTCAACTCGCTTAGCGGCCTTTCGTTCAACAATAGCGAAAATGTTTGGGCGTTTTCCCGCTGCTAATCTAGATCCTGATACAGTAGTAGCCTCAGGTGCGGCTATTCAAGCAGGGTTAATCATGCGTGATGAAGCACTAGAAGATGTAGTGCTTACAGATGTATGCCCTTACACCTTAGGTACAGGCGTAGTTAACGAAGCTAGCCCCGATCAAGGTAATCTTTTTATGCCTATTATCGAGCGCAATACGACGGTGCCTGTAAGTATTTCTCGTAAGGTGTATAACGCTTATGATAATCAAGATCAGCTGCGTATTCGGGTGTATCAAGGTGAGCATCGTTTAGTACGTAAAAATGTTCTTTTGGGTGAGCTTTTAGTAGATGTAACGCCATTGCCAGAAGGGCAAGAGGTAGTTGAGATACGCTATAGCTACGATATGAATGGTTTGCTGGAAGTAGATGCCACAGTGCAGTCTACGGGTAAAACCTATAATAAAATTATTGAGCACGTTCCCGGCACACTAACAGAAGAAACCAAGCAAGCATCGCTAGAACGCTTAGCTAAGTTGAAGTTTCATCCGCGTGAAGGTGAAGAGAACCGCACCTTACTAGCACGTGGTGAGCGTTTGTATGAAAGTAGCTTAGGTACAAGGCGCGAATATATTGCTGAATTAATGGCGTATTTTGAAAAAGCGCTAGAATCGCAAAACGCAATTGAAATAGCTCAGGCGCGTCAGCAGATAAGTCGAGCATTGGATGAAATTGAAGGCGAGAGTTTATTTTAATGAATTGTTGGCAGCTTCTTAAAATACCCCCTACGGATGATAAGCGTGTAATTAAAAGGGCTTATGCTCAACAATTAAAAGCAGTGCGCCCTGATGTCGATCCTGAGGGATTTCAGCAGTTGCATCAGGCCTATCAGACTGCTTTACAGCTGGGTGAAAGCAGACTACTTGTTAATGCTGTTGAACCTGCATTAGCTGAGCCTGTAGAAATAGAAGATATTGCTTATCCTAGTCTGGCTCAGTCGCTAGATTGGCAAAAGTATGCACAGGTTAATCTGTGGTTTGCAGAGGATGCTCAGGCTAATCAAGAAGTTGTTTTAAATACAGCGCAAGTGGTAGAGCACAGTGCGGAAATAGAGCAAGCGAATGAGCTATTACGACAAGTTGAGCAACTGCTGTTAAATGGTCAAGCAAAAAATGATTTCCAGCAATGGCAATTTTTATTACAAAGTCCAGTGCTATTAGATGATCAAGCCTTTGCTTTACTGCAAATTGCAGTAGCTCAGAACCTTGGTCAAGATATTCAGCATAAAAGAAAAAATCGTGCACATATCAAGCTTGATCGGCAATTACTATTGAAGCTCAATGCTTATTTTTCTTGGGATGTTGATGAAGAACTGCGAAAATCCATAGGCGCAGAGCTCTATGATGATTTAATTGATGCATTAGAAGATCGCCTAAGCTTAACTAATGACCTTAAATACACTAATGTCAGTACCAGCGTCCATGAGGCTGAGCGCAAAGTTGATAAGATAAGTCGTGAGGATTTATCTCCTGCCTTTTTAACTGATCGCTTTATGGCATTTTTCTTTGATATATGGCTGGTGTATATAGTGGTCGTTTCTCAGTTGGCCAGCATCTTAAATATTGAAGTTGAACAACCTGTCATTAGCACCTTTGTGCTGTATGGCGTTTATAGTGCCATTTGTAGTGTGATCCCTAAGCTCAAAGGGACTGTTGGGCAGTACCTATTTAAGTTAACCACACGCGATCAGTACGCTAATCCATTGACCCTAAGACAAAGCAGCCTACGTGCCTTGTTAATCTCAGGTTATTTTGTGCTTTATGCTTGTGTGTTGAAAGTTGATGTGGGTTTTGGGCTTAGCGTTGTTTTAGTCTCAGTGCTTAATGCAGTGCCTGTTGCTATTGTGGTGTGGAAACTAGTAAAGAAAACCACATTGCATGATCTGTTAACTAAAACCGCTGTTTATAAAAAAAATAGTTAAACCTAATAATTAGCTGCACTCAATTTTTAAAAGTGCAGCTAATTAAAATTACTTCGTTTGTGGTTTGCGATAAGTTTCTAAAGCGTGTTGAAACCAGTCAGCACTTTTCATTTCCGTGTCACCACATTTCACTAAATAAGCTTTTCCACTAATACTGCTTTTAGTAGCTGCACGTTCAATAAAGTGTTCGGTTGTGTCTAGCCAACCTTTGCGAACAATATAATTATACTTAGTGGTTAAGTGATCAACGGCTTCTTCTGCGTTGTACCAACTACCATTACGGTTAAAGGTACAGTTAGAGTTTTTTAAGTAAGAAAATAGATAATCTACTTCGTTTTGCACTGTTTGGTTTAACTCAGCGCCAAAAGCTACTGATGAACTTAAGGCGCTGGCTAAAAATAGGCTTGATAACTGGAGCTTCATAGGTGAGTAGTCCGAAAAAATATCACCTAGAATACGATTATTCAGCTTCAGGTGTATAGCCTTCTTCTTTAATAATGTTAAAAGCTTGCGTTGCATCTATACCGTCTACTTCAACGCTATGGGTCGCCAAATCAATAGTCACTTGTGCACCAGCTGCTTCTAATGCTTTGCTAATTACGCCTTTGCAATGTCCGCAGGTCATGTCTTTTACTATAAAAATTGCCATGAGATTTACTCCTGTTTTTGGGGTGTGAAAAGAGTGTAAAGCTTGCCATTATGGCAAGGTCAAGCACTCTTTTATGAATAAAAACAGAAAGGAGAGAGCAGCCTAATAGTCGCTTTCGGTTAGATAACGATACTTATGTAAGAGGATCAGATAGCCTTCACGCATATAAAGTCCAAGTTTATCTGTCCAGGTTGAATTGTTGTAACGCGATGTGGGAGTAGGGGAAACCTGTACTTTAAAGTTGAGATCACGGGCCATTATCTTAGCCCGTGCCAGATGAAAAGAGTCGCTCACAATAATTACGGAGTTGATATTGTGTTGCTGCAAAATAGCGTGCGCATTTTTTAAGTTGTGCCATGTATCGCGTGAAGTCCCTTCAATATAAATATCATTTTCAGGAACGCCTTTACGTATTGCCCAGCGTGCGCCTACTTCGCCCTCTGTCGCATAACCTTGTTTAACAGTTCCGCCAGTAAAGACTAATTTATGGGTTAATTTATTCTGATAAATGTGAATCGCATGGTTGATGCGTTCTTTAAAAACAGGTGAGGGATAATCACCCCAAGCGGCTGCCCCCAGCACTATTGTTGCTTGAGCGTGTTCAATGGTGCGTGGTTTTGTGTAATGCCAAACATAAGCGACTAAGCCTGCGGTAAACAGACAAAGAAGTAACACTAGGTAGATTAGTGTTTTGAGTATTCGCTTAAGCATAGGCTGGGTAATAGATAAGACCATGATGGGTAACAGGATCAAAGAAGATTAATAGGCTGCATATGAATACTCAAGAAAAACATTGCTGATTGAGACTCTAGTATGACCTTGGCTAAGGTTAATGGTTGCCTGCTATTGAAGCAAAATGCAGTAAAAATATTCGATTTAATACAAGAACCAGCCGCCAAGTTGATCTTATACTACAGCCCATAATTACGTATTGAATCAAAAAATATAAATAGGAAACTACTGGCAATGAATGATTTTTCTCTGGTTATTAGCAGAATTTGTCAAGAATTAGATGTTCTGGTCAGTAAAGCCCGAGCCACGCTCAATGGTACGCCTGAGTCTATTGTTTCGCGTAGCACTTTGCAGGATGGACTCTTTGGTGAGTTAGGAATTTTTTTTACCAATACGGTTAATCCAGAGCTTATGCAGTTAAAACTCTCATTTAGTTCCAGTGATCATGAGGTTACAATTCCATGCATTGAGCATTTAACAACACAAACTATGCCAACGTTTAAACAGGCATTAGCCGCTGGCATTGTAAGTTGGCTTAAGCCACAAGAGAACGACCCGTTCTGGGCGCACACGGTATCTGTACAATTTAAATATCCTGCTCAATATGGTGTGCCCACAGAAACCAACTCATTGTTGATTACTATCAGCAATGAAACACGTAAAACAGCACTAAGAGCAACTATTGCGGATTATATAGAAAAGTCTATTATGCAAGGTAAATACCCGCCTAAAGAGCTGGATATTTTCTTTTTAATTCCCCATTTAGTTTCATACGAGCTTTATCCAGAAATGGATTATGCTTTTATTCACCATGTGGTGAAGCAAATATTAGTTAAGATTTCTAAAAAACATTACCGATCATTCACCATTCAATTGTTGTATAGCCTAAATAAATGGGCAGAAAATGAATTTTTACCAAAGTATTATCATCTAGAAGAGCCTTGGTTGAATCGTAGCGATTTATTTTTTAGTTTAAAGCCTGATTTAGATATTGGTGAGCGTAATGAAGTGGCTTTTGATGAAAAAGATCAAGATGCTGTTGAATTATTGGTTTATATCGCCCAACTAATTTTGCAAAATGAAGCTAGCTATAGTCGAGATAGAGGCATTGAGCATTTAGGCTATGCCGCTGAGCTAGGCTATAAACGAGCAAAAACTATTTTAAAACTAGGCAGTGGTTTATTACCAACAGAATTAATCAGCTTAAATAATGAAAATTTGCAGTGCATAGCCAATGACGTAATGGCTACAGTGACTATCAAAATCAAACAAGAAACAGCACCGGCTTATGAACAAGCACTGGTGTTTTTAAGCAAGTTGTTTCCTGCTGGTTTTCCTCGCAGTTATTGCATTAAGTTTTCCAGCAAAGTTAAAGCTAAATTTTTAGTGAACAAAATTGGTAAAAGTAAAACGCAGCAGTTTTTTGCCAATGCTGCGCAATATCCTGAAGTTTATCCAGCGCTGGCAACCTATGCTAAAGCAGCAATGGCAGAGTATGAATGGTATACCGATGCTGAAGCCGAAGACTGTGCTATGCCAAGTAGTTATGCGGTCTTTATATTGGCTATGGCAGATAAAGACTATTATCCCTTATTAGCGAAGTACTTAAAAACACTGGACGATGAACATCAGTCGGTACACCAGCAATTCTTAAAAACATGGTTGCTGCGAGATGGCATTACAAAAGCGAACGCTGCATTAGTGGTGGATTGTATGCTACGTGTAAATGGCTGTTTTAAAGCGAAAATTCCACATGTATTTGCCAGTAAGCCGGCATTAGAGTTGTTATTGGCGCACTCAGTAAAGGTCAGTAAAAACCGCTATGATGTGATTATTTTATTTATATGGGGCTCAATTAACGCTTTCAAGAAGGCGATCACAGAGGCTGGGCCTGAAATAAAAACATTGCTTGAACAAGTAGAGCAGCGTTATAGCTAGGTGTAATTCAAGTTTAGTTATGGAAAGCCAGCATTTATGCTGGCTTTCGTTTTTTGGTTTATTAGGACCTTTTAAAGACCAAGGCTAAACCTATTAGTATGGCAAGCATACCTGCAATCGCAAGGCCGGATAGACGATTACCTAATAATAAGTAATCCAATAACGCGGTAATCACAGGCACTAAATAGAACAAGCTAGTGACATTAACTAAGTTGCCTGAAGCTATCATGCGGTACAGCAATAGTTGAGCAATAACAGAAACGATTAGCCCTAACCAAATGATGCTGCCAAGCAATATCCAGTTAAACTCAATGTGTAGTGGTTGAGTAGGAATGAAAGCAAGGCACATGACTAGCGTAATAACGTATTGCATAGGCAACACTTGGCTTGGAGCCAGTTGCACTCTTTTTTGCAAAATTGCACCCAGGGTCATACATAGCAAGGCAGCAAAAGCAAAAATCAAGCCTAAAGGCGCGAGTTTAGCTTGCACTAGGCTTTGATAAACCACCATGGTTAATCCGGCAAAAGCTAATAGTAAACCTGCTAGGCGCCAAAAGGAAAAACGTCGTTCTGATATTGCCAAGGTTAAAATGGGCTGTGCCCCCATAATAGTGGCTATTAAGCCGGGGGTGACGCCATGGTCCATGGATTGAAAATAGGTGATAGAGTAAAGCGCAATTAACAAAAAGCCGGTGCTAAACACAATGGCTCGCTTGCCTTTAGGAGGAAGCAAAGGTTGCTTGCTAAAGCGGCTGATAATAAATAGCGCAGATAAGGCCAAAGCAAAGCGCAAGCTCAATAGAAGGTAAACTGAGCTTTGATCAAGCCCCCAACGAGTAAAAATTGCAGAGCTGCCCCAAATCAGGACGAATAATGAAACACTAGCAAAATTCTGCCAGCGAGAAGACAACATAGTCATATGAAAAATCCAAAATAATAGTTACAGCAAAACCGTCACGCTAAAGCGCTATCTGTACGGTTTACGAAAAGAAGCTTAAAAATTAAGCAACTACGACTACTGCTACAACTACTACTGGAGGATTCATGGCTATGCCTAAGAGGTAGAACATTAAAGTATTACTTTAACGCAGATGTGTATAAGCTTTCAATAAACAAACCTTTTGAAATTGTAAAGTATTGTTTTTAAAGGAAAATAAGTATTTGTAGGGAACTATCCAGAGCCTAGCTAGTCAATCAATGGAGTCAATTGGATAAGATAGGTTGTGTATGCGTAGTATGACTTGGGCGGTATTTTTATGCTTTAGCTGTTTATTTAGCGTGACTGCTCAAGCCCAAGGCTATGAGCAATGTAATAGAAAGTTAGCCCATTTAGAGAAGCAGCTGGCAGCCTCTAATACATATGGAAACTACCATAAGCAAAAAACATTAGAGCAAAGTATCGAGCGTGTTATTCAGGCATGCCAGATATCTGCTAATAAATATACACAGCCTTCCTACGCTTATTCAGGCACAACAGGCGCTACCTACAAGCAGTCTAGACAGAATAAACAACAACGTAAAATTGAGCAAAAACAAGACAAAGTTATTCAATTAGAGTTTGCGTTAGCCCGTTCTATTTTGGAGCGTGACTGGGATGCTATAGAGCGTAATTTACGTAAACTCGGTAAAGCGCGTGAAGACTTGGATAGGGCACAAAGGCGTTAAGTTTAATTTAGACAAGAATAGCAGACCCTAGAAAAGTTTGGTTTTATGCATATTCACTTTCAATAAACCCCGTTACTTTAACTAAAAAGTTTTCAATAGTACTTAATTCTGTTGCGTCAAATTGATTAAGAAATGCTTGGTATTTTTTATGAATCGTTAAATGCAAAGCATAGGCTTCCTCCGCTAACTCAATACCACTTTCAGTTAAACGGTAAAAAACTGTCTTTTTATTATGCTCTTGTTGATAGCTGGCAATAAGATTGTCATCCCACAATTTACTAATGGCTTTTGAAATGGCAGCTTTGGATAAACCTAAACTCTGGCTGAGGCTAGCATTATTGGCCTGATCACTACTTTTTAACGCAATTAACATATGTATTTGGGTTAGGCTGTAATCACCTAAGCGTTTTTTGAAAATTTCTTGTTGTTTTTGGATATTCATTTCTTCGGCATGCAGCATCTTAATAAATTGCTGATGTACATTTTCAACTAGTAGTTCTTTAGTGTTCATTGACTATTACCATTTTGTTAACTGGTAAACAATATTGAAGTCTACGCTGGTTGTCAATCTAGTCGAGTGTTGGATAACAGTGACTATTCTTTAAAATCCGATTGTATTTTGACTATTTATTTTTAGTCCTATCTAAAGAAGTATTGTCAAAACTGATACTTAATTAACTTTTAGTTGTTAAATACTTTGATCTCTGCAAACAAAAATAACAATTTTAAATAAAATGACACAATAATCTAAGTAGATGCTGCTTTTAACCAGACGCTTAGGTTAAGATTCGCTGGGGTATTTATATTTCAAAAATTGTATAAGGATACATTATGAAACTGGCTAAGCTTTCTGTTGCTACAGTGGCAGCAGTTACTCTTTTAAGTGGCTGTAAAACAATGGATACCACAGACCTAATGGGACTAGGTGCTCAAGCCTTCCAAGTAGCTACTTTTAGCGATGCAGATGCTCGCAAAATGGCTGATGGTGCTTGCCAAGAGTTTGATGCCCGCGAAACTATTGCTCCTGCTAACAGCAAATATACGCAACGCTTGAATAAAATTGCTAAAAATCTAGGCAATAATATTGATGGCGTACCATTAAACTATAAAGTTTATATGACTGATGAATTGAACGCATGGGCAATGGCTAACGGTTGTATCCGTGTGTACAGCAAGTTGATGGACGTAATGACTGACAACGAACTAGAAGGCGTTTTAGGTCACGAGATCGGTCACGTTGCATTAGGTCACTCAAAAAGCCGCATGAAAACTGCTTACATGGCAAGTTTAGCGCGTACAGCAGCTGCGAACTCTGGCAACGAAGCTTTAGCTAACTTATCTAATTCAGAGTACGGTCAATTAGGTGAGGCATTCGTTAATGCACAGTTCTCACAAGCAAATGAAACTGAAGCAGATACCTTCTCTTTTAATTACCTAACCAAGCGTGGTATTAAGCGCGAAGGTTTAGTGACTGCATTTGAAAAATTCGCGAAAATGGATGGCGGTGAAGGTAGCCTATTAAGCTCTCACCCATCTTCAAATGATCGTGTAGAAAATATGCGCACTCGCTTGAAAGAGCAAAAAGCAGGTAAGCGTTAATTACTTGCTGTTAGCTGTGACACAAAACGCCGCTATTAATTAGCGGCGTTTTTGTTTTGCTATCCTAAATTAAGATGCTTTATCCTGAACGCTAGCCTGATGGAGTTATGTAATGAATAATTTTAATTTTTATAACCCAACACGTATTTGTTTTGGTAAAGATACTATTAGTCAGTTGGATCAACTGGTACCTAAAGATGCCAAGATATTGGTATTGTATGGTGGTGCTAGTGCCGAAAAAAACGGTACTTTAAATGAGGTACGCCAAGCACTAGGTGCACGTGACGTCAGTTATTTTTCTGGGATAGAGCCTAATCCCTCTTTTGAAACCTTAAGTAAAGCCGTATCGCAAGTAAAGGCTGAGCAGCGTAATTTTCTCTTAGCTGTTGGTGGTGGTTCTGTGATCGATGGCACTAAGTTTGTTGCGGCAGCGGCACTTTATCCAGGTGACACATGGGAAATTATGCTTACAGGTGGGCGTAGTATTACACAGGCTTTGCCATTGGCTAGTGTGTTAACTTTGCCAGCTACAGGATCAGAGATGAACCGTGGTGGAGTTATTACTCAGCGTGCCACACAAAGTAAGCTATCCTTCAAAAGCGATCTGCTTTATCCTCAATTTTCTATTTTAGATCCCACTAAAACCTATAGTTTACCTGCCAAACAGGTCGCTAATGGGGTAGTGGATGCCTTTGTGCATGTGGTGGAGCAGTACTTAACCTATCCAGCTCAAGCGCCTGTGCAAGATCGCTTTGCAGAGGGCTTGCTACTAACCTTGATTGAGCAAGGCGAAACAGCAGTAACGCAAACGGATAATTATGAAGCGCGCGCTAACTTAATGTGGACAGCTACTCTGGCACTTAATGGTTTGATTGGTTGCGGTGTTCCACAAGATTGGTCAACACATATGCTTGGGCATGAGTTAACGGCGCTTTATGGCTTAGATCATGCACAAACCTTGGCTATTATTCTGCCTTCCATGTTAGCTGAAATGCGTCAAGCCAAGCATGGCAAACTTGTACAGTATGCCGAGCGCGTGTGGCAGATAACCCAAGGTAACGACGAGCAGAAAATACAGCAAGCAATAGCCAATACAAGGGCATTTTTTGAGCGTGTAGGGGTGAAAACCTATTTGAAAGATTACCAACTAGGTAGCGAGATTATTGAGCCTGTGATTGCGCAACTACAGGCGCATAAAATGACAGCCTTAGGTGAGCAACGTAATGTTACGCCAGAGGTGTGTGAGCGCGTATTACGAGCAAGTTTGTAGTTTTATATAAAACGCTCAATAGAGCGTTTTATTTTAAATTGGTTTGGCGAAACTCGCGTTGCATTTCACGGTTGGCATCACGCTCTTTTAGGACATGACGTTTATCGTGATCTTTTTTACCTTTAGCCAGTGCTATTTCACATTTAACCAGATGTTTTTTCCAATAAAGGGAAAGTGCAACACAGGTATAGCCTTTTTGCTGCACTGCGGTAAATATCTTTTCCAGCTCACGGCCTTTAAGTAATAATTTACGCGTGCGAATAGGATCGGCAATCACATGTGTGCTAGCTGTCATTAAAGGCGTAATATGACTACCAATAAGGTAGGCTTCGCCATCTTTTAAGAGAACATAGCAATCCGTTAAATGTGCTTTGCCCGCGCGTAAGCTTTTGACTTCCCAGCCAGCGAGCGCTACGCCTGCTTCAAAGCGTTCTTCAATAAAGTAATCATGCAGCGCTTTTTTATTTTGCGCGATGTTACCTGGGGATGTTTTCTTTTGTTTAGCCATAGCCTGCATTATAAGGATTTAGCATGTTGTTGGCGATAGGCAACGTGCTTTAGGTAAGTGATGCTTGAGAGACTCAAACGAATAGCTGACAATAATGCCTAATATTTTACTTTAGCAATAGTGCTAAATGCACTTTCTAACGAAAAAGAGCGCCAATGAGTATACATATCGAACGCACAGCCTTACTACCCTATACCGCGCTACAAATGTATGAATTAGTTAATGATGTGCAGCGCTATCCAGAATTTCTGCCATGGTGTGCCGCTACTAGTTTGCTAGAAAGCAGTGAAACTGCGCTTATGGCGAGTATTACAGTAGCCAAGCTTGGGGTTAAGCAAACCTTTAGTACTCGTAATGAGATGATTCCAGGCGAGCAGATACGCTTATCTTTAGTGGATGGCCCGTTCTCACACATGACTGGTATTTGGACTTTTAAAGCACTAAATGAGTCAGCCTGTAAAATTAGTTTAGAAATGGATTTTGACTATAAAGGAATGCTTATTAAGGCAACCTTAGGTCCTTTGTTTACTCAGGCTGCCAATACTATGGTGGATGCATTTTGCGCACGAGCTAAGCAACTTTATGGCTAATACAATTGAAATTGAAGTGGTTTATGCATTGGCGGATAAGCAAAAGATTGTTCGTTTATCCGTAAGCCCAGACACAACAGTGCGTCAAGCTGCGTTGTTATCACAGCTAGATAAAGACTTTGCAGGCTTAGATTTAGCAACAGCTAAGTTAGGCATTTTTGGTAAAGCCGTGATGAATCCAGAAGAACAGGTGATTGAGGAAGGGCAACGTGTAGAGATTTATCGACCTTTGCTGGCTGATCCTAAAGAAGTGCGTAAGCGCCGTGCAGCCGAAGCTGCTGCTAGACGCGCAGCCGAAAGTAATAGCAAATAGTTAAATAGGGTATTTTATAAAAAACTCTTTAGATTAAACCTATTACTTTTGCTTAATAGCGCACAGTCCCATTACTAGCAACAGGCTATGTTGCTAGCAGGGATTCTGATTGTATTACTCAATTGATCGTGGCGTAGGTGTGGCTTCTTGTTGGGTGCTATCAAGTTCTTCTTGTAACTGCTTTTCTAGCTCGCCAGCAGGCGTAGCAGGCTGTTTAGGCTGCTGTGTTGGCTCAGATAAAGGCTCTTGATTTACACCAGCAGGAAAGCTAGTTACACCAGACTCAGCGCCTAAAATAGCTTCGTCACGGCTTACACCTGGCTTAAAGTCCCCCCCCAGCGCAATTAACCGATCATTGGAGTCAAACAATAAGCTAATGCGTTCTTGTTGGCGTTTTTTATTGCCTAACTGAATGCTATAGATGTAGTCCCAGCGGCGAGTGTTAAAGGTGTCACTGACTAACGGTGAACCCATAATGTAACGAACCTGTGGCATAGTCATGCCTGGGCGTAATTGGTCTACCATATCTTGAGTAACTACGTTACCCTGTTGGATATCAACTTTATACACACCGGGGAATGAACAACCGGTTAATGCAAGTAGGCCAGTTAGTGAAAGACAGCATAACAAGTGTTTAGAATTTTGCATCAGCAGCAGACTTCCATTATCTTGGTAACAAATTTGTGTTCATCATACCTGCATTGCAGCGTCCTGCGAAGCGGCATTAGCGAGAAACAAACTATGGCGGAAAATATTGAATTACGTAAAGCGGGTTTAAAGGTAACTTTGCCTCGCGTCAAAATCATGCAAATTCTTGATGCATCTAACCCACGCCACATGAGTGCGGAAGATGTTTACAAGGCATTAATTGATGCTGGCGAAGATGTTGGTTTGGCTACAGTGTATCGCGTATTGACGCAATTTGAAGCAGCGGGCTTGGTCATACGTCACAACTTTGCCGGCGGGCATGCTGTTTTTGAATTAGATGATGGTAAACATCATGACCATATTGTCTGCACAGAAACGGGTGAAGTGATCGAGTTCTTTGACGACGAAATTGAACGTCGTCAGCATGAAATAGTAGAAGCTATGGGCTATGAGTTGTTAGACCATAATCTAGTACTTTATGTGAAAAAAAAGGATAAGTAACAGCTCATAAAAAAGCACTCAATATGAACTATTGAGTGCTTTTTTTAGCATTCGAGTTACCTATAGACGGGTTAAATCCTCTAAGCCAAAAGGCAAGCTTGGCTGTGGCCAGGTGAGTGGAAGTTGCGCAAAGGTTCTATGCAGTAACTGAGCCAGTAATAAATTGCGTAGCCATTTGTTGTCAGATGGAATGATATACCAAGGCTGATCTGTTTTAGCTTTACCTAAAATATCTGCCCAGTTTGTCCTAATTTCCTCAAAACGTTGATGCCCTGCAAGATCGTTACTTGAAATTTTCCAATGTTTTTCAGGGTTAATTAACCGCTGTTCTAGACGACGCTTTTGCTCGTCTTTAGAAATATGTAAATAAACTTTAAGTACATGGTAATTGCGTGCTTTTAACAACAATTCAAACTCATGTAGCTGCTGTAAACGAGCGTCTGCTTGTTCAGCATTAATAAAGCCATCGGCTAGATCGCTGACAACAGCTTCGTAAGGTGTGCGGTTAAATACGCTAATATAGCCTGCAGGTGGAATCTGCTCTTGGTAGCGCTGCAGAAAAGGTTGCTGTAGTTGTACAGCGGTAGGTTTTTGGAAATCGCCCACACGCACGCCTTGAGGGTTTAAACCGCGTAATAAATTACGAATAGCGCCATCTTTACCTGAGCAGTCCGTGCCCTGTAACCAGAGTAGTACTGAATGGCTACGATTAGCCCATAACAGTTGCTGTTGATAATCAAAGCCGTCACGAATTTTTTGCGCTAACTCATCGGCTAAGTTTTTTTCTAGCCCAAAAGTGAGTGCAGGGTCGATGCTGAGATCGGTAAATGTTGTGCACTGATCGAGTAGCTCATTCAGTGATGACATATTATTCCTTGGTGCGTTTAAGTTGATCTTTAAGTTTCGTTGGCAGCTTGTGAATAATCAGCCGATCTGAATCTTCGTCATATTCGACTTTAGAACCGAGTAAATGGGCTTCAAAACTAATGGATAAGCCTTCGGCCCGTCCAGTAAATCGGCGAAATTGAGAGAGTGTTTTCTTATCAGCTGGGATTTTTGGCGATAAACCATAGTCTTTGTGGCGAATGTAATTATAAAAAGCTTGTGGATTTTCTTCGTCCAATACTTCAGATAACTCATCTAATTGCATAGGTTTACCTAGACGGGTTTGAGTATTGGCATAGTCTACTAGTGCATCTGTTTTTTCCTTAGCTTGCTCTTCAGCAAGATCTTCGTCTTCTACGAAATCACTAAAGGCTTTAAGTAAGGTGCGTGTTTCATTGGGAGCATCTACACCTTCTTGGCAACCAATAAAATCACGGAAGTAATCAGAGACTTTCTTGCCATTTTTACCTTTAATAAAGGAAATATACTGTTTTGATTGCTGGTTATTTTGCCATTCTGAAAGGTTGATACGTGCCGCTAAATGAAGTTGTGAAAAGTCAAGATGCTTTGCAGTTTGGATAGCGAGTTGATCAGTCACACTCACACCTTGTGAATGATGTAGTAGAGCAATAGTGAGATATTGCGTCATACCTTGCTGAAAGTGTGCAAATAATACATGGCCACCTACTGAGAGGTTAGAAGCTTCCATTAGAGTTTTTAACTGCTCTGTTGCTTGTTGGCTAAAGCTCACAAAGTCTTGTTGATCTTTAACGTAGTTATCTAGCCATTGGCTAAAAGGGTAAGCAGTTTGATCTGGCTGGAAGTAGCCCCATACTTTGCTAGGCTTAGCGTTATAGCTTTCACTTACATCCACCACTAAATTTTCTAAGGCGTCAGTAATAGCTAGGCTTTGTTCGGCCAGTTGGCAACTAGCTGTGTTGCTATCAGGTGTTTTATCAATAAAGTGGACAATACAATGGCGAATAGGCATATCAAACTCAATAGGATTATAGACGAGTAATTTGGCTGCGCCCGCGGGTCAGGTCAGCCAGCAGTTGATTCAATTCATCTAAAACATGGGTTTCAAGGCTGAGTGTTAAATGCACCCCTTGTGCGTTATATGTTTCATGCTCAATGATACAGCCAGCCTGTACTAAACGGTTTTTGCAGCGTTCAATGTCTGCAAAAGTTAAATCGCAATAGGCTGCAATGCGTTGCACTATGGGGGTTAGCTGCGCCTGTTGTAGGCATTTTGTGGCGCCACCGCCATAGGCGCGTGCTAATCCGCCAGTGCCTAGTTTAATGCCGCCATACCAGCGAATAACCAGCACCACCAGATAATCGCAGCTTTGCCCCTCAATGGCAGCCAGTATAGGTCTGCCAGCCGTTCCACTGGGTTCTCCGTCATCATTGAAACGATATTGTTGTTCGCCACACTTCCAAGCCCAGCAATTATGAGTAGCCTCAGCTACGGAGTGCTGGGCAAGAAACTGCATGGCGTCTTGTGGCGTTTGAATCGGTGCCGCTAAGGTGAGAAAGCGGCTTTTCTTAATATCCTCTTCAAAGGATGCGCAGGCGGTTAAGGTAAACTGGTTCATTCACTCACAGGTTGGCTTGACTGTTGCTTAAACTTCTCAAGGCGCTCAATGACGTAGCGCACATGCAAGTGTAACTGGTACAGCTCATGTGTGTAAGAAAGTGGCACTTGCACGCTGGAAAGCTCGTCTTGCAATTTATATAAACGACCTAGTTCGTCATTGATATGTTCTGGCAAGGTGTTGTTATTAAAGCGGCGGTCGACGTTACGCAAGTACTTGTACCAACGGTAGGTGCGCGCTCGAATACGCCAACGGTAGATAGGACCAGCTATTTTAAAGAGCGGGAACATCACCATGATCATAGGAATGACCAAAATAATATAGCGGTCAGCCAAGGAGGCAATTCTAAAGGGTAAAAAGCGTTGTAATAAAGGCAAGCCTTTGGAGTGGAAGTAAGCGGCTTCGTCTAATAATGGGACGCTTTCAGGTGTGGCTTTTGGCCATGTATTGGCATCGTCAATTAGGGTGCCATCTTTCATGACATTTTTTGCTGCTTGTAAAATAAGAGGAGTGATAGCTGGATGGAAGTCCTCATTAGCCACTAATACTGCTGCCGATGCCATGGTTTTAATATTTTTCCGTGGCTCGTTATTAGGCAGATTTAATAAGCCTTCGCTAACATCCACAGTGTCTAAGAAAGGTAAGCGTTTTTGATAGGCGTTGGCGCGTGTAAAATCCATAATGTCCAATTTAGGATGGGCTGCCAGCATTTCAATCAGATTATTTTCAGCTGGGCCCATAAAAAAGGCCGCATCAATTTCTCCATCAATTAATGCTTGAGCTGCCTTTTTACCACTGATTGGCTGCCATGTTTGAGGCAAGCGCACATCATATAATTCGTTAATAGTGAGTAAGGGACCTATGGTTAACCTAGTGCCGCCTGTAGGTGTGCCAATAGCTACTTTGTAGTCACGTAAATCAAGAATATTGTCAACGGCTAAATCCGCACGCTTAAACAGCCAAATAGGTTCTTGAAATAATGCGCCTAAACTATGTAGTTGCTCTTTTTCGTTATCTTTTAATTCAAGCTCTTGTCCACTTTGCATAATACCAAGCTGTACTTTGCTATTTTTAGCCAGTAATTGCTGAATATTTCCACGTGAGCCAGAGGTGTAAACAATGTTTAGCTTAAAGCCTTCTTTAGCCAGTTCGTCTTTTAATTTCTCAGCAAACTGTACATAGGCCCCATCTTCTATGCCCGCCGCAATGGTGGCTGACATCGGTGGCGGTGGGGCAACAAAATAAAAAAGCCCAGTAATTAAACCGCCTAAAATGGGCACCAACCAAAGGTTGGCACGTAGAAAAATGCCTAAATCCTGTAATACGCGTGGCACGTAAAAACTCCTTAAGTTAAGAGGTTATGACTTCTTTGGGCGAGTTATGCCGAAGCGCTGGCGTCGTTCCCATAAACATTTACGGCTGACGCCTAAGTTTTTTGCAAGCTCAGTTTCATTCATGCTGTCTTGATGCTGTAAGACATATTGAGTGAAATACTCTTGCAAAGAGGCGTCTTGCTGGGCATTGCTTTCAGTTGCTTGGTTAATTTCAAGGCTATCTTCGATACCCATTAAGTCCGCTGTAATTTTAGCATCATCACATAAAATCACTGCTCGCTCGATCGCATTTTCAAGCTCCCGCACATTGCCAGGCCATGGGTAGTTTAGCAAGGCATGCTTGGCTGAGTCGGTGAATTGCATAGGTTCTATGCCCATGCGTTTGCAGCGCCGTGCTAATAATACTTTAGCTATCTCGTAAATATCGCCTTCACGCTCGCGTAGAGCGGGTAACTTTAACGCAATAACGTTCAGACGATAGTACAGGTCTTCACGAAATTGACCTTCTTGAGCGAGGGTTTTTAAGTCTCGGTGGGTAGCTGCAATTAAACGTACATCGACTTTTTGCGACTGAACAGAACCTACTCGGCGTATTTCACTTTCCTGCAATACACGTAATAAGCGAGCTTGAGCTTCTAATGGTAGCTCGCCAATTTCATCCAAGAATAAAGTTCCGCCGTTGGCCGCTTCGACTAAACCTGTCCGCGCACTAACAGCACCTGTGAAGGCTCCTTTTTCGTGTCCAAAGAGTTCAGATTCGATTAGGGTTTCGGGAATAGCAGCGCAGTTTACGCAGATCATAGGGCCTTGATTGCGTTTAGATAGTTTATGTAATGCTTGGGCAACTAGCTCTTTACCTGTGCCTGATTCGCCTTGAATTAAGACGTTAGAATCTGTCGGTGCTACTTTACGGATTTTATTAAATAGCGCCAGCATACCAGGACTTTTGCCAATAATTCCCGTATCGTTTTCTACGTCCTCTGCTGGTTGTGCCTGTGCGCTAAGGCTTTTTTGGTTAACAATGCGTTCTATTGCTTGCAGCATTTCATCATGTTCAAAGGGTTTAGCGATGTAATCAACTGCGCCCATTTTCATAATATCCACAGCAGAGCGTAAGCTAGCATAGCTGGTCATAATCAGCACAGGTACAGCGCCAGCGGTTTTTAATATTTCTGTTCCTGGCTCCCCAGGTAAGCGTAGATCGGTGATGATCAGATCAAACTGGCTGGCTTCAAATTGTTGGGCTTGAGCGACAGAGCCTGCTTCACTAACCTGATAACCATGCTTAACAAGTAAACGTTTAAGGGCTAGACGAATAATTTGCTCGTCTTCAACAATTAGAATATGAGGCATTGATTACAACTCTCTTTCAGGCAGATGTGCTAATGACAAATGCGCAGGTGACTCAGTAAAACGGGGTAGTCGAATAATAAAACGTGTGCCTATCTGTAATTCAGTATTGCAGGGGCTTTCAATAAGAACTTGTCCTTGATGCTCCTCGACAATAGAGTAAACCAAAGATAAGCCCAGCCCTGTACCTTGTCCTGGGTCTTTCATGGTAAAAAAAGGCTCAAAAAGGCGCTCACGGTGTTGCTCGGGAATGCCTTTTCCTTCATCCTCAATGATCAACTCTAACCATTGTGCCTGTTCACGGCTTCGAATCCTAATATTACCATTTTCTGGGCTAGCATCTCGTGCGTTACTCAATAAGTTGATTAGCACTTGTTGCAGGCGTTGTTCGCTACCTAATACATAATGTCGTTGCTCACATAGGTTTTGGAACACAACATAGGGTTTATCTTTATTTAATTGCAGTAAGCGAATGGCTGCCAGTGTACTTTGGTAAAGCGAGACGGGAAGATGCGCGCTAGTAGCATCACTTTTGTTGGTAAAGTTCATTAACGATTGAACAATACGTGTTACGCGTTGAGTTTGCTCTAAAATTAATAGGCTGTTCTCAACCAGTTCAGGATCATTGGGATATTCATCGCGCTGGATTTGTGCCAGACAGGCAATACCTGTAATAGGGTTGCCAATTTCATGGGCTACCCCTGCTGCAAGGCGCCCGATCGAGGCAAGGCGCTCAGCATGAATCAAGGTGTCTTCTAAGCGATGTAGCTCAGTAGCATCTTCAAGCATGATGACAACCCCTTTGTTTTCAAGTCTAGCTTGGTGCTCAATTATCGCTTTGTGTAGATTTAACCAGCGTGTTTCGTAGTCGCTTTTAAGTAGGTGTTTATAAATATGATTATCACAAGACTGACTAAACTCCACTAGCAGGCTACGCCAAGGTTCATCAATACTATTTAAACGTGAACCCATTACTCGGCTTGAGCTAATGCCAGTTAAGCGCTCAAGGGCATGATTCCATAATAGAATTTCATTTTCTTTGCTTAAAGAACACACACCCATGGGCAGTTCTTGCAAGGTTTGTCGGTGATGTCGGCGTAACGTATCAAGCTCAGCTGCTAAGCCTGTAAGGCGTGTTTTATAGTCTTCAAAGCGTGACTCAATGGAGTGGATATCTTCGCTCGCATAAGGTTGAGGTTGTTCTAAAAAAGGTAGAAAGCGATTAACAATATCCTGTGCAATACTTGGGCCTAATAGTCCTGAGAGGTTAATTTCTATTTGTTGGCGTAATCGGCGTAAGGCAAAAGGGCGTTGTTCTTCAAATGAGTAGTTTAAGTCATCTAAAGCCCGTTTTATCTCCCGGAGTGCTACATCTGAGCCAAGTGGAATGCCAAGTTGCTGTAAAAACTCATCAACGGATTGATGCTCTAGATTGGTATTTACGCTACGACGCGGGGCGTCAATAGTACATGCTAAGGCTGCTTGTTTTTCTTCAGGAGAAGACTGTGTCAGGCGAGAAACGAGAATAAAAACAGTGCAATTGACCGTGAAGGATAAAATAGCGGCTTTATACCAAGTAATCTGATCCAGTTGATAGGACTGTTCAATCCAAGGTAGTAGTTGTTGACCTAGTGTATCAAACAACGGCAGTAATAAGCCTAAACACCAAACACTTAATCCAGCCACAAGCCCTGCAATAAAGCCTTTGCGATTAGCTTTAGGCCAGTAAAGCACAGCTAGAGTTGCGGGTAAAAATTGCAAGGTCCCCGTAAAAGCAACCAAACCTAGGCGTGAAAGGTTGTGTTCTTGATTCACTACTAAAAAAATAAGATAAGCCGCTAGTACTAATGCAAGTACTAGAGCGCGGCGCATCCACTTAATCCAACGGTAAATATTGCTGGCAGAAGCCGGTTGATACAATGGCAATACAAGATGATTTAGCGCCATACCAGATAAGGCTAGAATTAGCACAATAATAACCCCGCTAGAGGCAGATAACCCACCTAAATAGGCCAACAGAGCCAGCTTTTCATTATTGAGATGAATGCCTAGCGTTAGGGTATAAAAATCAGGAGATGAAGGAATGTTAAGCGCTATTCCAGCCCACAAAATAACAGGAATAGGTAAGCTCATCAGTAGAAGAAATAGAGGCAACCCCCAGCTGGCGCTACGCATGGATTTTGCGCGTAGATTCTCAGTAAAGGCCATGTGATACATATGTGGCATCACTAACGCAGAGGCAAAAAAGAGTAATAATAGTGTGCGCCAAGGGCCGTCTTCGACGGGCGAGCGAAGCTGCTGTAGTTGTTCATGGTGATTATCCAGCCACAGATCTAAGCCTTCTAAGCCACCAAATACCTCAACTAAAACGTAGCCACCAATAAAAAGTAATGCAATAAGTTTAAGTAAAGATTCAAAGGCAATGGCAAATACAAAGCTTTGATGTTTTTGCCGTGAAGCAATATGGCGTGCGCCAAATAGCATGGTAAAGAGTGCAATAATAATGCAGAAAGCTAATGCTATAAGCTGTTGAGAAGGGTTGCCACTGAGTATGCCTATGCTGTCTGAGACAGCTTGAATTTGCAGCACTAGCAACGGTAATGAGGAGAAAATCATTCCAACAGTGGTTAATGCTCCCGCCCAATTACTGCGAAAACGAAATGCAAATAAGTCGGCTAAAGAAGATAGCTGATAAGCGTGAGTTAGGCGCAAAATAGGGGAAAGTAGCACTGGCGCTAATAAAAAAGCGCCTGAAATCCCTAGATAGATGGTCAGGAACGCAAAACCAAACTGATGTGCCATGCCAACTGAACCATAAAAAGCCCAAGCGCTGGCGTAAACACCTAAGGATAAGGTGTAAACCAATGGGTGACTCATCAATTTTTGCGGAATGTAGCCGCGCTCAGCAACCCACGCAACGGCAAAGAGTAAGAGTAGATAGCCAATGCTGATAATAATAAGTTGCGTCAGGCTAAAGCTCATCAAGATCTTTCTCGCTTTGCAGTACAAAGGTGACAACAATTAAAATCAGCCAAAGCAAATAAGGGCGATACCATGCGCCATCAGCGGCCACCCACCATTGCATAATGGCAGGTGAGAATAGATAAATCCCAACGACTAAAATAAGAACTAAGCGATAGATATACATGCTCAGGCTCAAGGCTAATTTGCTTTTGATACTACCTAAGCGTTTGCTCTAGTGCTACTCATACTATCGCTATAGGAATTTACCGTTGCGGTTTTCAGCTTTAAACACGAGGCTAACAGCGCTATAGCCTGCACGAAGAGGTGGCACTTCAAGACAGGTTGTCCACTGAGCATTAGGTGCGAGCAGTTGCTCAGCAGAATAACGAGGGTTGGGATGAACAGGTTGGGCAACATTTAATGTGCTGTTGGGGCGATAGGCCGCAATACTCCAGCTTAACTGGCTTAGGCTGTGCTTGTGTGTATTGTGTAAAGTAACAGCTAAGGGCGTTTGTTTGCCGCATTGTTCAGGCTGATAATCAATAGTTAACAGCAGCTCATTGAGCGCTTGCGCCGTTTTATTTTGTTGCAAAGCAATGGCCGTGGCTAAACTGATAAATACACCTAGCAAGACACACAGAATAATAATTGTCTGCTTAGGGTATCTAAACAATAACGCAAAAATCGCAGCAGGCAACAACGCAGGCGGTAGCATAGTTACTCCTGAGTATCACGTAAAAAGACCAGCTTGCTGGCGCTGGAGTCTTTTTCGCTAAAATAATAGCCTTCGCTGTTAAAAGCCTTTACTTGCTCAATATCCGTAAGCTGATTTTGAATAACATAGCGCGCCATTAATCCACGTGCTTTTTTGGCATAAAAACTAATGATTTTATAGTGCCTATTTTTTTCATCTTTAAATTCAGTATCGATAATACGGCCTTTAAATTGGGCTGTTTTTACTGCTGAGAAATATTCATTTGAAGCTAGGTTAAGTAGCGTATCATCACCTTGCTCTGCTAAGGCTTGATTTAACCATTGTGTAATTTGCTCGCCCCAAAACTCATACAGGTTTTTTCCTTTGTGATTGGCAAACTTGGTGCCCATTTCTAGGCGGTAGGGTTGCATCAAATCAAGTGGACGCAATAAGCCATACAAACCTGACAGCATACGCAAATGCTGTTGAGCAAAAGTAAAATCAGCGGCACTAAAGCTCTCAGCATCTAGCCCTGTATAAACATCACCTTTAAAAGCTAAAATTGCTTGCTTGGCGTTTTCAGGGGTAAAGGGTTGCGACCATTGTGCAAAACGTGCAGCATTTAATCCTGCTAGTTTGTCAGATAGCTTCATTAACTGGGCAATATCTTGTGGGCTTAATGCTTTAAGTTGATCAATTAACTGTTGAGAATGCTCAAGAAATTGTGGCTGGCTGTATTCGTCTGTTACAGCTTTAGTGGTGTAATCTAATGTTTTTGCAGGCGAAATAACCATTAACATAACGCGCATCTCCAAACAAATTTCTACTATTGTAGGCAAGCTTAGGCTGCTTGAGAACCAAAAGCATGGCTAAATATATTTATTAGCTTAATAGACTTTATTGTTGTAATTAAGGTCATAGTCCACACTCAGTCTTTTTATCCCTTCCACCTAGCAACAGAGAACGAATGTGCAACGACTTTTAAAATGGCTTAAGCGCCTAGCTGTCACTTGTGTTGTGCTTATTAGCGTATTTTTCTTAGCCGACTGGATAGATCCTCTACCTATGCCAGAGGATGATATGGCGCGCGTGGTGCTAGCCGAAGATGGCACACCATTGTGGCGCTTTGCAGATGAAAATGGTGTGTGGCGTTATAGCGTTAAGCTAGATGAGGTATCGCCACTCTATATTGATGCGGTTCTAACCTATGAAGACCGTTGGTTTTATGAGCATCCTGGAATTAATCCTGTTGCGCTAATAAGAGCTACCTGGCAAAACTTAACAGGCGGGCAAATTGTCTCAGGCGGCAGTACCTTATCAATGCAGGTGGCCCGTTTGCTTGACCCTCATCCACGTACTTTTAAAGGCAAGATAAAACAAGCGTGGCGTACCATTCAGCTTGAATGGCATTACTCAAAAGATGAAATTTTGCAGCTTTACCTTAATCGCGCACCTTTTGGCGGTACCTTAGAGGGTGTGGCTGCCGCGAGTTGGTCTTATTTAGGGAAATCACCGAAAGAACTTACGCCATCTGAAGCCGCTTTATTAGCGGTATTACCACAAGCTCCTAGCCGTTTACGTCCCGACCGACATCCTGAGCGAGCGCAAAGTGCGCGTGACAAAGTGCTTGATCGTTTAGCCGAGTTTAATGTTTGGAGTGCTGACAGCGTGCGCGAGGCTAAAGAAGACATTGTTATGCTGGCACCACGCAATGAGCCGCAGTTAGCACCTTTGTTAGCGCGTCGTCTGAATATCAAAGGTGCAGGTGAGCGTATTCACACCACAATAGATGCCAATTTACAGCGCCGCTTAGAAGATATGTTGTTAGCATGGAGTGTGCGTTTGCCCAAACAAACTTCCGCAGCTATTTTAGTGGTTGACCATCAAAGCCTTGCTGTTCAAGCCTATTTAGGTTCAGTCAATATTGAGGATGATCAGCGTTTTGGGCATGTGGATATGGTCAGTTCTATACGTTCTCCTGGTTCGACTTTAAAACCATTTTTATACGGCTTGGCGTTAGATGAAGGGCTGATTCATTCAGAGTCATTACTGCAAGATGTCCCTTTGCAAGGAGAATATCGGCCTGCTAATTTTTCACGGGGATTTATAGGGCCTGTATCTGTGAGCAGTGCTTTAGGCATGTCACTTAATGTGCCTGTGGTGCAGCTATTAAGTGTATATGGACCCAAACGCTTTAGCGCAGAACTACGCAGAGCAGGAATTCAACTGTATTTTAATCAAGGAGCAGAGCCGAATTTAGCTGTGATTCTAGGCGGTGTTGGCATGCGTTTAGAACATTTGGTTTCAGCTTATACTGCTTTTGGGCGCCAAGGAAACGTAGGCAAGTTACGCTTTAAAGTGGCTGATCCTTTAGTTGAAAAACCACTTTTGAGCGCCTCAAGCGCATGGATTATTCGTCGTATTATGTCGGGGCAGGCGCGTCCTGATATTGATCCTAACGCTAACCTTATTCAACGCCAGCCTTTAGCGTGGAAAACAGGCACTAGCTATGGTTTTCGTGATGCTTGGGCAATTGGTGTCAGCGATAGGTACGTTATTGGTATTTGGATTGGTAGGCCTGATGGAACACCTGTGCCTGGGCAGTTTGGGCTCTCATCAGCCACACCTTTGTTATTGCAGGTGCACGATATGTTAAGCCTGCGTGATCAGCAGCTTAACTTGCCGTTGATTGGTGATCCTAAACCAGCAGGTGTCAATGTGGCTGTTATTTGTTGGCCACAAGGGCAGGTGCTCAGTAAGGATGACCCGAATTGCCGGCGCACGCGTTTTGCATGGACAGTGGATAACACAGTTCCGCCTACACTATTAGCGGATCAGCAAAACTTACTACAGCCATTAACACAAACTATTTGGCTGAATCAGCAGAACTTACGTGTAGATGCTAGCTGTGCTGGCGCGCGTGCAGAGCAAATTACGCTTTGGCCTTCAGCATTAGAACCTTGGTTGCCAGTAAAAGAGCGGCGTAGCGCACGTATGCCAGCACTAGACCCAAAATGCCCACCGCTACAGCCGGAGCTAACTGAAACGCCTATTATTTTAGGCGTCACAGAACAAGCACATTTGCAGCGCCCGAAAAGTATTGATGAAGACTTAAGCATTGAATTTACTGTGCAAGGTGGCGCAGGCAATAAATGGTGGTTTCTCAATGGTGTCAGTGTAGGGCAAAGCGCAGAAGGCGAAAGCTTTAAGTATCAATTCACTGACTCTGGTAAATACCAGCTAATTATGCTTGATGAAATAGGGCAGATAGCCAAGTTGGAGTTTTTTGTTGATAACTAAGGCCATACTTTGTGGCTGATTGAGTGCCTATAAAAGCTATTGCTAAAAATCAATTGGCGCAGCAGTTGTGCGCTTTTAGCGTGGTATCTGTGCTAATCTCAAAAGAATAGATTGTGTTTAAATAGATAGTAAATGCTCTAAGGATTTTCTTATGCAAACAGCAGTATATGACTACTTTCGTAATGCGTTAGGTGTCGTTGGGGTGGCGCTGACTGAGCAAGGAATCTGTGCTATTGCTCTGGCAGATAATGAAGAGCAAGTACTCATTGAGTTACAGCGTTTGTGTCCTTATTTAGAATTTAAACGCGATGTTAAAAAACCTAAAAAAGCGCTTAAAGATGTACAGCGTTTTTTACTTGAGCAAGTCTATAGCGATCTGCCATTAGATATACAGGGCACGGAATTTCAAAAGCAAGTGTGGCAGGCGTTAATTGATATTCCAGCAGGGGAAACTCGTAGTTATAAGCAAATTGCCCAGCAACTAGGCCGCCCTAGGGCTTCCCGGGCGGTAGCTAATGCTTGTGGCGCTAATAAAATATCGCTACTGATTCCTTGTCACCGAGCAGTACACAGCAACGGCAGCATTGCTGGCTTTGGTTGGGGGGAAGATCGAAAACGTATTTTGTTAGCCAATGAAGCTGGCAGCATACTGTCATAAAATCTTGGACCTTGTGTGCGCAGGCAATCACCACGATAGCCGCTATAAGGCGGTATAAGAAAAGTGCTGAGTTTTTCTTAGATGGCGCCATTAGTGATACGAAAACACCCTGAAAACAGAGTGCTGCATAGCTAGTTGCTTGTGATAGATGCTAGACACTTAACCGATAAAATACGGCCAGATAGGCTAGGTAATATGGCGTATGCATCAATTAGAATTGATATTTAACTTGCCTAAGTTGTATGACCAAGCGGCAATTTTACAATTTCATCAACGTGACAACCAAGCTGTTGCAGAGTTATCTTTGCCTAATGGCTTTGCCAAGGGCTTTATGTGGCAAGCGCAGGCCATGGTGGTTGAAGTGCGCTACCAAACAGATAAGGTAAACTGCCTTTTTTTGAGTGAACAAGCACTGCCAGCAAAACAAGCATTGCAGCAATGGGCAGAGCACTTTTTAGGATTAAAGCAAGCTGTTGCAGCTTTTGTTGCAAACTATCAAACACATACTGATTTGGCTAAGTTATTTGCAAAAAAATCAGCATTGTCTGTAGCTCAAGCAGCAACCCCTTTTGAAGCAGTAACCTGGGCTATTATGGGACAGCAAGTAAGCGTACACGCAGCAGTCGCTATGCGACGTAAGCTTATTCAACAGCTGGGCCAGCAGCATGCTTATGGTTTGTATTGTTATCCTAATCCGCAACAGTTGGCCCATTTGAGTGAAGATCAAGCACGGGCTTGTGGATTGTCCTCTGCTAAATATCAAGCGTTACAAGCACTGGTAAATGAAATTCAACAAGGTCGACTAAGTTTAGCATTAAATGATTTTAAGGCAGATCCCTCTTTGTTAATGCAGCAGCTGTTAGCTATTAAGGGCATTGGGCCATGGACTGTTAATTACACATTAATGCGCGGTTTTGCATACTTTGATGGCTCTTTACATGGTGATTTAGCCGTGCGGCGCAATCTGGCTAAATTACAAGGCAAAGATAATATCAGTGCCAAAGAAGCAGAACAGTGGTTAGCTAATTTTCAACATAAAGCCTTGGCGGCAGCCTATTTATGGGCCATGGAAGCCGACGAAGGATACTAATTGTTCCATTCTCGAGTTAACTCACCTCATTTGGCTTAGCTAATTTTTCTTGTACTAGCGCCTTAAACTATAACCAAACGGGTATTTTTTAAGGAGAAAAAGGATGCAAACGCCTGCAGGTTACACAGCAACAGCTAAGTGGTTGCATTGGTTGATTGCTGGTATCTGGTGAAGTGTTTGGGGCTTGGGCTTGCTGGCTGTATATGCAGGTGATTAGCTTAATCCTGACCATGAGTTAACCATTTGGCACAAGTCATTGGCTATTACTCTTGTAGTATTAGTACCTGTGCGAATTCTGCGGCGGTTAACAGATGCTGCGCCTGAGCTACTTCAGTCCGTTAGCCTATTTATGCAAAGAGCGGCTAAGCTAGGGCATTTGGCTATTTATGTGTTTGCCTTGGTTTTACTCCCGCTTTCTGGTTGGTTTTGGCGTTCCGTAGCAGTTTTTTAGCCCATGCTAATGGCACCTAATCTAGAGTGTTATACGCTGGCTAAATGGTGGCATGTAGGCTCTGACATGGCTGTGTGGCGCTATGATTACAGGGCATATTCTAATGGCGTTCAAACACAAGTTTATAGACAAAGATGCTGTGCTGGAAAACATCTGGCCTTGTCAAAAAAAATTAGTTAAATAGCTTTGAAGGCTTGCATAACACGTTCACGACTAAAGGCTAGATCTACTATAGGTTGAGGATAATTTAACCGCTGTCGCTCAGTAGTGGAAGGCTGGTGAATAGACTTATCGCTTAGACTAGCTAGCTCAGGAAGCCAATGGCGAATAAAGGTTCCTTTAGGATCAAACCGTTGGGACTGGGTGATGGGGTTGAATAAGCGAAAGTAAGGCACACTATCTGTGCCAGTGGATGCCGACCACTGCCAACCACCATTGTTAGCGGCAAACTCTCCATCGACTAAATGCTGCATAAACCAATGCTCACCAGCGCGCCAATTGATCAGTAAATTTTTACTTAGAAACATGGCGGTTACCATACGTAGGCGATTATGCATCCAACCGGTGGCTTTAAGTTGACGCATGGCCGCGTCAACTAGAGGAAACCCTGTATTGCCCGTTTGCCAAGCAGCAAGCTCATCGGGCGCTTGCCGCCATTGTATAAATTGGGTTTTATCACGGAAGGGGTAGCCTCGACTTAACTTCGGGTGCCCTTGCAAAATGTGATGATAAAACTCGCGCCAGAGTAATTCATTAATCCAGCATAAAACACCTTGCTCACCACTGAATAGCTCACCTTGGTTGGCGAATAAGGCACTACGTAAGCACTGGCGAATAGAAAGTACGCCACTATTTAAATAGGCGCTTAACCGGCTTGTACCTTGTAATGCTGGAAAATCACGTTGCTCGTGGTAGCTGTATATTTCACTGGTGGTGAATTGTTCGAGTTGTTGTTGAGCATAAGCCTCACCAGCAGGATAGCTAGCTGCTATTTCCGTCGCTACAGATAGCTGTGCTAGCGTGTTAGTGAGGTTTTTACCGTGTAACTTAATAGGTGCTTGGGGGGTGACAGCCCTTTGTGATTCTACTAAATCCGTCTGTATGCGTTTTAAGCACGCTTTTTTAAACTGACTGAAAACCTGAAAGTAATCACCTTTTTGTGTTACTAGAGTGCCAGGCTTAAACAGCAAGTGGTCTTGGTAAGCGTGAAAAGCTATGCCCTGTTGTGCTAGCGAGTCGGCACAGTTTTTATCACGTGTTTGTTCGTTTAATGGGCTTTCTTGGTTGCAGTGCACCTGAGTAATTTTTAGTTGCAAACAGAATTCAGTCAATTTTTCAGGGATCTGATGCCATCTGTCTACTTCAAGCACTATAAGCGGAATATTTAGTGCGCTTAGCGATTCTTGTAATAGCTGTAGGTTGCGTAGCTGAAAGTCAATTTTAGCTGGCGCATCTTTATGTAATTGCCATTGCTGTAGGCTGATAAAGTAGATAGCTAGGCAGCTACCTTGCTGGCGCGCTTGGCTAAGAGCGGTATTATCAGCAATGCGTAAGTCATTCCGAAACCAAACAAGTTGCATGAGTGAGTCCTCATTCTTGGTATAGGTTATAAATAACCTCTGGCATATACAGATAAAACTGCTTGGCTAAATAAGGGTGCGGATAGCTTAATTGCAGTTGGCGTAAGTGATCAATAGCTTGCGCTAAACTGCATTGTTGTTGATGAAAAGCTTGTAGCTGCGTATGTACTGCTTGACGTTCACTAGCGGTCAAGAAGTTTTTAAAATAACCAGCAATATGCAGTAAGCCGTTGTAGTGCTGGCCTCTAGTAGTAGGTTTTTGTAAAGCACTAATAAGTTGATTGACATAGCTTATATCAGAAAAGTCAGGTTTGGAAAGCTGTTTGCCAAGCTGCTTATAAATTGCATTGTCACTGACCATTAGTTGGTATTTATACTTAGCATGTAAGGCTTGCCATTGGGCTGTTGTAGCTGTTTGCTGAAGTAACAGTTGGCAATCTTGTAACGCAAAGGCCGCTGTTAGAAAAGCAGCTAGCTGAGTTTTGTCGGCTAATTGTTGTTCTTCTATGAGGGGTAAATAAAGGCGCTGCGCCTGTAATCCTTGAGTAAAAGCACCAGTGCCTAATGTTAGACTGCCATCGAGTTGCTTTATTGTGCTGCTGTAAAGTCCACAAGAAGGGGATTTTTGCATCAAAATAAAGCCGCAAAGCTTGGGGTGGGTTGTTAGTACATGCTGAGCATATTGATGAAGTGCGGGTGCAAAGTCGTGGTTATTAGGGTTATGGACACTGACAACGGCTATACCATCAGCCCTTTGTTCTAGCTGGATTGGTGGGCGTGGAACGCCTAAGCCAATGGCCATTTCAGGACAAAATGATTGCAAGTTAATATGCTGACTTAACTGCTCTATGCAGTAGCTACTGGCTTTGTCGCGCCCATCGTAGCGAACTTTTTGTCCCATTAAACAGGCGCTAATCCCTAATGTTAATGACATGGCTAGCCCTTTTTATTACAGAGGCTTAAGTCTACTTCTGAAACATAAGGGTTGCCATTGCCTTGTACACAAGCGTTTTGTTGATTACGCCAAAGTTCCCACTCTGTTACAGGGTATTTTCCGTGCCACGCCTTATAAAGCTTACTGTCAGCACTGGATAAATTAATTCCATAACGCTGGCTCATATACAAATAAGCGCGAGCAATAGTGCCGCGAGTATAGTCAGGCGGCATAGCTTTGCGCCCTTGAAAATCAATGACAAAGCGGCATTTGCCATATTGCCAATCTTGCTCACGCTTAGGCGGAGCTAACATGGCAAAACGGAAGTTACTGCGATCGCCGTTTACTTCGCCTACCACAGGTACCAGGTTATGCAAATCAGCTTCTGCTAGACTGAACCTAGCGTCTGTTTCGGAGCAGCGCTTGCGCCCGCCATCTTTCCAACATTGAAGGTTATGCCCAATATTCCAGGCTGGGACAATATGTTCCCATTCTAGGCGTGCTGCACGCTTAGGCTGTTTACGTGGTTTGTAACCGCAACTAGCCAAATCAATTTCACTGCCTGAATAGCGACAGCCGCAGTAAAAATCAATAGGTTTTTCAGCATAGATTTTACGTGCAGCATATTTGGCTTGATTGAAATTTCTAGGCGCTTTGGGATTAGCTGGAGTGATCTTTATTTCTGCTTGTTCAGATTTAGGTGTATCAGGTGTTGGCGCGGTTTTAGAAGGGCTAATTTGCGCAAGCACTTGGTCAATTTCAAGATAGCGCGCAATTTCGTTTAAACCTGGGATATCAGGCTTGACCAGTAGAACAAGTAAAAAAATAAGTAGGGCAGAGGCTTGAATCATTAATTTAGCCGGCGTTGTTAAGCCTAGCTTGCTAAAAGGTTTAAATGGTCGGCGCACAGTGTTATCAAAAATAGTTAAATTAAGATGAATAAGTTTAACTGAAATAGGCTTAGGAAACTAAGCCTAACTCGTTGTTTTAAAGTAGAACTAGATTAGCTATTGCTTGGGCCGATACGTTGTGCCATCACACTAAATACTAAAGCTAATAGGCCACAGACCATCATTGCACTAGGTATGATAGCTATGCTCAGTGGAAATTTACCGACAATAAAGCTAATTCCAGCCGCCAAAGTAAATTGCAGCATACCCATCAGCGCCGAAGCAATGCCAATATATTCACCGGCTTTTGACATGGTCATTGCCACTAAATTACTGGAAATAAAGCCTAACATAGAGATATTTAGCGCTAGTAATCCCATGTAGCTCCAGCGGTTAACAAGATCAGCATAAGAGAGCGCCATTGAGACAGCAGCAATAACAATATAACCAACTAAACCTAATACCAGAATGCGATAAGGTTGGTAGCGTTTGAGTAAGCGCACGTTGAGTAAACTGGCCGATACACTAATGAACGCATTACCTGCAAAAATAATTGAAAATGCTTGCTCACTAAAGCCAAAGTGCTTAATAAATACCAAAGGTGCGTTGCCAATATAGCTAAAAAGAGCCCCTAAGTTTAAGCAGGTGGCGAGCGTGAAAAGCATGAAAGCAGGGCTTGTGCATTGGCGTGCATAGCCGCGGAACGTATTTTTTAGATTGAGTGGAAGGCGTTTTTCCGGCTGTAATGTTTCGGGTAAATAAGGCAAGCTAAATGCAATGCAAATAATACCTACAAGCGCCATACTCCAGAAAATAATATGCCAATCGCCAAAGTTTAAGAGAATCCCGCCTAAGATGGGTGCTGTAATAGGTGCAATAATAGTGATTTGCATCAGCAGTGCTAGTAAACGCGCTGAGCTTGCTAAGTCACTGGTATCACGAATCATGGCACGAGGAACTACCGCACCAGCCGCAGCGCCCATACCTTGTAAAAAGCGTGCAGCTAATAGCAATTCAAAACTTTTAGTGTTTGCTGCAATTAGTGAGCCTATAACGAAAATAACAGTGCCAATAATCAACGGCATGCGTCGTCCATAACGGTCAAGAATAGGGCCGTAAAAACCTTGTCCAATACCAATACCAATTAAAAATACACTGAGGGTATATTGCATTTGTGCATCAGTGACTTTTAAGTCAGCAATAATGGCAGGGAAGGCAGGCAGATTCATATCAATAGCTGTTGCAATCAAGGCACTGAGCGCAGCTAATAGAAAGACAATACCAAGGCTAAGCGAGGTAACCGGAGCTTTTTGAGTCATTATTTAAAAACCATGAGTTATGCCTTAACGGTATATAAGGCGTAGCGCTGGAGGCAAGCTATGCTAACACATTGAATGCTTTATGTTGCTGTAATCACAGACTACTTAACAATTTTACAGCTCGTGTTTAGGGGCTGTTGCGGTATTTTGTGCATTTTTATACACTCTCGTTTCTTGTGTTATCGCGGCTGCTGAACCCGATTAACATAAGGAAATTCACTATGTCGAATTCACGAAGTTTAGCGTGGCGCCGTTATCAAGATGTATTGCATAAAGGTAATGGCATGGGCAGTGCAGCTTTGTTTAAAGCTGAAAAAAACTGGAAAATGCTGTACTTGCGTTCAGATAAAGTAAAGCGTGGCAAGCAGCTAGGTTTTACTTATCCTATTCAAAGCCCGCAACGTGTTTTAAATGAAGCTTGGGATGCCTATGAAACAGAAGCTGCTTTTTATTTGCAGTCGTAATAAATGGCGCAGCCCTACTGCTGAGGATGTGTGGCGTAACCTAGGTTACGCCACACGATCAGCGGGTACTAGCCGTGATGCAGTAAATCCAGTGAGCCTTGAGGACTTACGCTGGGCAGAGCATATTTTTGTCATGGAAGTTAAACACCGCCAGCGTTTATTAGCGGCTTATGCTCGTGTTTTAGCGCATAAACCGCTACATGTGTTACATATTCCAGACAATTATCAGTATCAAGATCCTGCCTTAGTTAACTTGCTCAAGCAAAAGGTGGAACCTTTTTTGCGTTAACTTACTGCCATTGCATTTCGCCGGTTAGCACTTTGGCACTAAGTTCTAGGCTTTCAACTCCACCTAATTGTGGATAGTGCCGTTTCATGCGTTCTATGAAGGTTGCCGCCTTAGGTTGGTCAGCTAAAGCTGCTTCAGCGTGTTGTAAATAATTTTGCATAAAGTCCAATGCTTCGTTTGCATTAGGTCGTACACCATTAAAGTGGCTGGGGATCACTTGCTCAGGCTTTAGCTGGGCAAGTTGCTGTAATTGCTGGCGCCATGTATCACGGCTAGCCTTACTGGCGGTATCTGCCAGCCAAACATGCCCACCTGTTTCAACTAAAATACCAGCAAAGGCTGTTTTTAAACTAGGCATCCATAATATGTTACGTTCTGGTGTTTGGCTGTCAGTACCAAGGATTTCAATGATTTGACCTTCAAACTCTAGCTGATTAGCTGTTAATGCGGTAGGTACTATTAAACGCTTAGGAGCATATTCAGCCAAAGCAGGTGCCCAAGTGGTGAGTTTGTGATCTTTGGTTGCTTTAATGTGTGCTACCACAGCCGGCGTAGCTAGTACTTGAGCTTGCGGATAAGCCTGAGTAATAGTGTCTAGGCCAAAGTAGAAATCAGGGTCACCATTGCTAATGAAAATTCGTTTTAAGGGTTTGCCTGTAGCTTGGATTTTTTCGACTAATGCCTGTGCATCTTTACTAGAAAACTGAGCATCAACTAAAAGCACTTCATGCTGGCCAATAATTAGCTCTGAGGTTACAGGAAAAATGGCATCATCGGCGGCTTTAAATACTTCAATACGCGCTTCCTGTGCCCAACTTGAATGGGCAGCAAAAAGGCTGGTAAACAGAAATGCTTTGCTGAATGTGTTCATTATTAACACCTGTGAATGAGTCAGTAAAATCAAGTTTACAGGCTTGACCTTGATGAAAAAGCCGCTTATTAGTGTTTTATTTGTTGCATAAATCGAGCAAATAGCTATGGATCGTATTACGGCAGCACAGGTTTTTATTGAGGTGGTTAGCCAGCAAAGCCAAACGGCTGCGGCCGATAAGCTAAATATGTCGCGAGCAATGGTATCGCGCTATTTGCAAGCGCTAGAAGCCTGGGTAGGGGTGCGTTTGTTGCATCGGACTACGCGACGTCTGAGTTTGACGGAAACAGGGAAGGACGTGCTAATGCAATGCCAGCAACTGGTTGCTGTAACGGAGCAAATGCAAATGCTAGGTTGGCAGCGTAGGACTGAACCTGCAGGCGTGCTACGTATTACCAGTAGCTCATCCTTAGCCCAAGCTTGGTTAATGCCCTATTTAGTACGCTTTACTCAAGAATACCCCTTGCTAAAGCTGGATTTTATAACCAGTAGCTCAACGCTTAACTTAGTAGAGGATAGAATTGATTTGGCAATACGTATTACAAACCAATTAGAGCCGAATCAAGTCGCTTTGCGCTTGGCTGATTGCACCTCTGTATTATGTGCTACGCCAGACTATCTTGCACAGCATCCTGAAATTACTCAGCCTGAGCAGCTGAGCCAGCATAACTGCTTGACTTATAGTTATTTTGGGCAAAAGTTATGGCAGTTTCAGTTAGGTAATGAGCGGCGTAGTGTGCCTGTCATGGGAAATGTAACGGCGAATGAATCTAATCTGTTATTAGAGGCTACAGTGCAGCATTTGGGTATTAGTCAGCAGCCTGTCTATGCAGTTGTACCGCTCATTGAACAAGGTAGATTAGTGCCCGTGCTAGAACAATGGCAGCTGCCAAGCTTGGGCATTTATGCAATTTATACAAGTAGAGAACATTTATCACCTGCTTTACGTGCATTGGTTGATTTTTTAAAACAAGGTTTTTCCAGTGAGCAATGGCTGCACTTGGCGGTATTACCTAAGAATATTATGAAAGTTGATTGACGCTACAGGCGCTGAGGTTTAGATTTTTCTTTTTATTTATCCATGATTGTTAAGGAACCCCCCGTGACTTCAGAACCACAAATTTATGACTATATTGTTGTTGGCGCAGGAATTGCAGGGGCATCAGTGGCTTATCGGTTGGCAGAGCAGCATAAGCTCATAGTGCTTGAGCGTGAAGATCAGCCAGGCTATCACTCAACAGGTCGTTCGGCTGCCATGTTTCAAGAGGCCTATGGTACGCCGCAAATTCGAGCATTAACACGTGCCAGCCGACGTTTTTATGAAAATCCGCCACAAGATTTCTGCGAAAGCCCAATTATGACACCACGTGGTTGTTTCTATGTTGCCAAGCCTGATCAGTTGGATGCATTAGAAAAAAGCCGTAGCATTGAAGGCTTGGCCGATATTGACTTGGAAACTGTATTTGAGCGTGTGCCTAGCTTAAATAGAGACTTGGTAGCTGGCGCTTTATTTGAAGAAGATGCACAGGATTTAGATGTGCATGTATTACACCAAGGCTATTTAAAGGGGCTTCGTAAGCAAGGCGGCCAGCTAAAGTGTAATGCACATGTGGTGGCTGCTGACTATGTGGAAGGTTTATGGCAAGTGAGTTTGGCTAACCATGAGGTTATCTTTGGTAAAGTGCTGGTCAATGCCGCAGGTGCTTGGGCTGATGAGCTAGCTAAAATTGCCCATATTGAGCCTGTTGGTTTGCAGCCTAAACGTCGCACCGCGTTTACCTTTAGCCCGCAACCTGCTTATGATTTTACGCATTGGCCGAGTGTGTGCGGTATTACTGATGACTTTTACTTTAAGCCAGATGCAGGGCAGTTGCTGGGTTGTCCTTGTAATGTAGACCCTGTTGAGCCGCAGGATGTGCAGCCAGAGGAGTTAGATATTGCCTTAGGTGTACATCATATTGAAGAAATGACCGATATGCGTATTGGCCGGCCGAACCATGTATGGGCAGGATTACGCTCCTTTGTGCGTGATGGCGATTTAGTCGTAGGCTATGAGCCACAACAACCTGCCTTTTTTTGGTTGGCTGCGCAGGGCGGCTATGGTATTCAGTCCTCAGCAGGGGTTTCGCTATTAGCCTATACGCTGCTCACTAAGCAGGCTCTGCCTGAGGTTTTAGTTAGGCAAGGTGTACAGCCTGAACAATTATCACCCGCGCGTTTTCGTTAAATAAGGACTTTTATGGGCTTTCTCTATAACCGCATTCCGCCACCTATTGTGATGCTATTTAGCGCTATCATGATGTGGGTGCTTTCTTATGGTATGTGGCATTGGCGTTTGCCTATGCGGCTACGCTTAATTATTGTGGTTATTTTGCTCATGTTGTCGATGACGATAGGCTGGTTAGCCTTAGCTCAATTTAAACGTGCACAAACCACCGCAAATCCGCTGAATTTAGAACGCTCTAGCCGTTTAGTAATGACGGGCGTTTACCGTTTTTCACGAAATCCAATGTATTTAGCTTTAGCCTTAATTCTATTGGCATGGGCAGTACTGCTTTCATCACCCTTTACCCTTATAGGCTGGGCGTTTTTTATTTTTTATATCACCCAGTTTCAAATTAAACCTGAAGAACGTATGTTAGAACAATTATTTCCAGAGCAGTATGAAGTTTATCGTAATAATGTCAGACGTTGGCTGTAAGTAGCTTTTATAAATTAGTAACACACACGACCTATAAAATGAAAGCTTATAGGTCGTGTGTGTTACTAAAACATTGTTATTTGTTGAAGTTTTGGTAGCCTAATAAATTATTAATTCTATTTTCAATGGTAGGGTGAGTTGAGAAAATCGAATCACCTTTATTGAAAATATAGGCAGCACTACGGTAAGACTCGCCTGTTGACTTACTTTCTGATTCATACTCATTTGTTTGATGATCACCAGAAATTTTCTTTAACGCATCAATCATGGCTTGGTTTTCGCCTGTTAGTTTAACCGCAGCTGCATCGGCCATGTATTCACGGGTACGAGATAAATAAAAGTATAAAACTTGGGTGATAATAGGTAGTACAAAGTTTAGTACTAACAAAATAATGCGCGCATTTTGTGCAGCTTTATTATTGCTATTACCGCGTCCCATATAAAATGCAATACGTGCAAAAATATTAGTGAAGGTTAATATAACGTTCGCCAAAATCCCGACATAGAGCGTAAGTTTTGAATCGTTATGAATAATATGACCCACTTCATGAGCCATAACAGCCTGTAATTCTTGACGATTAAGAATACGCAGCAAGCCAGCAGTTACCCCTAAAATAGCATTATTTTTATTCCACCCTGCAGCAAAGGCATTAGGGGCATCGTTGTGCATAATATAGAGCTTTGGAATGTAGCCTAATGAGGCGCTAAGAGATAACTCTTCAACAATATTAAGTAATTGACGTTCTACACTAGTACGGGCTGTTTCTTCTGTGAGTAACTGCGCATTGACACCCGAGAGCATCATTTTATGGCCAAATTTACTGATAATAAAAATACCAATAATAGTGCAGCCCATAACGACCATAGTGACGTATGGTATAAATTGAAAAGTGGCAAATTTTTGCATGTTTTGCAGTAGGCTTAGTTTAGGGTGTGCAAATAAAGCCACATCGCCTAGCAAGCCAACAATCAACATGATAAAAATATAAGTTGCAATAACCAATTTAGTACGCTGGTTATTTTTTTTAATAATTGCGCGAAAGTCCATGAAATTCCCTATTCAGCAGCGGGTGTTGAGCTTAAAGCTCAACACGGCGCTCTTCTTCTTTAGCAATACGGGCTTCATCTAAACGCCAGTAATCTTTATCAATGACTAACTGCGGAAAAAACTTAACAACGAACACAGCAGGAAACGAAGCAATGTAAGCTTTGTAGGTTTCTAAGGTGTTGTTATAGCCTGATTTAGCAAAGGCTAATTTGTTCTCTGTAGAAACAATTTCTTCTTGCAGTTGCTGTACGTTTTCGTTTGAACGCAGTTCTGGATAGTTTTCTAAAGCAATTTTGATAGAGCCGTCATTAACGATCTTACTGAGTTCATCTTGGGCTTCACGGCTTTGACTTGCATTACTATTCATTGTTTGTGCGCGTAACTCAGCAATGCGCGTAAAAATACTATTTTCATGTTCCATGTATTTTTTCACGACATTAATTAAGCTATCAAATACTTTACCGCGGCGGTCAAGTTGCACTGAAATCATACTCTCACTAGAAATCACTGCTTCACGTTTGGCAACAACGTTGTTGTAGACCATAAAGCCAAAAACAGCGATAACAACAAGAATAATGAGGAAAACTGTCATAAATAACATCCTTTAGTGGCGGGAGAGATTCCCATTAATAAGTGCTTGTATAAGTGATTTTAACTCATTTGGCTTATGGATTTCTTTGACTATTCGCCATTGTATGCCACGATTTTTTTGATTCCATTCAACAATCCCAGCCTTTTCTAGAATAACCCCTAAGTAAAGGGCTCCAGCAGCATGTAGTTTGTCGCCTGGATAAACTTGTAAAATGGCGATAGCCAAGCCACTTTTACCATCATCCGTATCAAGTTCGTCTACTTTTGAGCCTAAAGCAAACCAGTCACTACCAAATTTGCCATGAAGCCATGAGAGTATTTCCATGACTTCACGAACACCGAAAGTAAGGGTTTTAGCTATTTGTTGTTCATCAACACGTTTGAGGATTAGGTTGTCATTTTCCAGTAAACAAGAAAATACTTTGCCTTTATTGTCACCACCATGAGTCTTAAACATATGAGTCCTACCTTATTTCAGTTGCTGAGCTTGTGGGCATAGCATTGCAAATAATACGGTTATATGTGACAGCGCCTCTATTTTAGTTTTTCAGTGTTACTCTAAAGCTTTGGGTTACTTAAACCTCGTACTCATATCAATAGCTAAACTTGACTCTTGAGTCAATATTGCGAACCAAGGTGTTATCTAAATGATAAAAAATAATGAATTAGCTAGCATTAATTGACCTCTCTGCTTAGTATTTATGGGTTGATTTTAAAGCCTTGCTTTGCAACCTAAAGCAGTCTATTAGAGGCCAACATAACATAAGCTGAGGAGCTGAAATGGTAGATAATGTAGTAGTCGACTATGTTGTAGTCGGTGGTGGTATTGCAGGTGCTTCGGTTGCCTATCATCTAGCTGAGTATGCCAGTGTTACTGTGCTGGAGCGTGAGGAACAGCCAGGCTATCACTCTACAGGACGTTCAGCAGCAATGTTTATGGAAGCCTATGGCACGCCACAAATTCGCGCCCTAACCCGAGCAGGGCGTGATTTTTATAGTCATCCACCTGCTGTGTTTGGTGAGGCGCCTTTAATGACGCCACGCCCTTGTTTATATGTGGCTAAAGCTGATCAAGCAGATTTGATTGAAAAAAATCGCCATGTACAGGGTTTAGAGGAAATATCAGTAGCACGAGCTTGTGAATTGGTACCTTGCTTAAAGGCTGAAGAAATTTCAGGTGTATTACTTGAAGCCGATTCTAAAGACCTTGAAGTACATAATATTCACCAAGGTTTTTTACGAGGGTTAAAGCAAAAAGGTGGCACCTTAATTTGTAACGCAGAACTTGAAAAAGCTACTTTTGCTGAGGCTGTGTGGACAATTCAGTTAGCCAATGGCCAGTCACTTAAAGCAAAATATTTAGTGAATGCAGCAGGGGCTTGGGCAGATCATGTTGCCCAGCGTAGTGGCATACAGCCCATTGGCTTACAACCAAAGCGTCGTACAGCCTTTACCTTCTCTATGCCAGAAGCTGAGGGTACAGATTTTATGCATTGGCCAATGGTTGCAGGTTTGGCGGATGATTTTTACTTTAAACCAGATGCTGGGCAAATGTTAGGTTCTCCGGCTAATGCTGACCCAGTGCCAGCACAAGATGTACAACCAGAAGAGCTTGATGTCGCTATGGGCATCTATGCAATAGAAACTATGTCCAGCTTACAAATTCGTCGTCCTAATCATGTTTGGGCAGGTTTGCGCTCTTTTGTTGCTGATGGCGACTTAGTTGTGGGCTTTGATGATCAAGTACCTAGCTTTTTCTGGCTAGCTGCCCAAGGCGGCTATGGGATTCAATCAGCGGCAGGTGTGTCATTAATGGCCTCTAATTTGCTGCTTAACCAACCTTTAGCGGATGTGTTGCTGAAAGAGGGCGTAGAGCCTGATTTACTTAACGTAAAACGCTTACGTAAATAATGAGAGAGGATTACCTTATGAGTAAAATTGAACGCTTTGCGAGCCCATTACCACTACCTTTTTCGCGTGCAGTAAAAGCAGGGGGCTTTTTGTTTTTATCAGGCCAAGTACCTGTAGATGCACAAGGTAATGTGGTTAAAGGCAGTATTCAACAGCAAACCGAGGCTGTGATGCAGCGCATTCAAGAAACCCTAGCATTGCATGGTGCGAGTTTAGCCGATGTTGTGAAAGCAACCGTATGGTTAAGTGATATGAAGCATTTTGCTGGTTTTAATGAAGTCTATGCAGGCTATGTGGAAGGTAATTTACCTGTGCGCTCAACAGTGGCTAATTCAACATTGGCTTATGACGTTGACGTGGAAGTGGAAGTACAAGCTTATCTAGGTTAAGACAGATAATTAACTAAGATAAAAATGCCCACGTAAGTGGGCATTTTTGTTCACACTGTAGCTTTAATTAGCTATGCCATAGATTTATCATAGGTTCTAGGGCAAAGTAAAAGCCAACAAAGGACACTGCCACTGTTAGGTAGCCAGTAATATCTAGCCAGAGGGGATGCTTATATTGATCGCCTACAATTTTCTTATTGTGCGCTGCAAGCAATATGCAAAGTAAGCCAACAGGTAAAACAATGGCATTAATGGTGCCTGCAATAATCAGTACTTTTACAGGACGTCCAACTAATGCAAAAACGAGTGTTGAGATACAAATAAAAGCAATTACTAGGTATTTGTGGTTATGTTTAATCCATGAATGCCAAGACTGGATAAAGCTCACACTGGTATAGGCACAGCCAATAATAGAAGATACAGCGGCTGCCAGCAGAACTACACCAAAGGCTTTGTATCCCCAAAAACCGAGAGCATGTTGAAATACAGAAGCAGCGGGATTGTCGGTATCTAATACAAAACCTTGTGACACAACACCTAAGGTCGCTAAGAATAAACAAATACGAACCACACCAATGGTAGCAATACCAGTGATAGAAGCACGTGATACCCGTTTGACGTTCTCAATGCCTGTAATGCCTGCTTCTACTAAGCGATGCCCACCAGAGAAAGGAATATAGCCACCTACCGTACCGCCAACTAAAGTAATAATGGCGAAGATTAAGATGCCAGGATCATCAGGCGCAATAGATTGCACTAAGGCTTCTTTATAGGGTGGGTTGGATTCAATCATGACATAGCCAATTAAGACGAGCATGAGTACGCCTAGTACTTGCACGACAAAATCCATAACACTCATGGCATTGCGCAGCATAAATAGAATGATGACTAATACGCCTGCAATGATAGCGCCTAGAGCTACAGGAATACCAAAAATAACTTGCAAGGCAAGGCCAGCGCCACCCACATTACCAATATTAAAGGCAAGCCCACCTAAAACAATAATGCTTGATAGAAGTACTCCAGCGCCAGGGAAAACGCGGTTAGCAATATCTTGAGCGCGCATTCCAGATACACTGATAACTCGCCAAATATTCATTTGTGCAAAAATATCAATCAAAATAGAAATTACAATGGCAAAAGCAAAGGCCGCTGCAAACTCTTGAGTGAACTTGGAGGTTTGGGTTAAAAAAGCTGGGCCAATAGAGGAGGTTGCCATCATAAAGATAGCACCCAGCATCACCGAAAGCTTGGCACGAGAAGCTGTCGAAACGTTAGGTTCAGACATTGGTTATACCCCTAAAAATTATAAGAAATTGGTCATTGCCACTGTTTTAGCAGTCTGCGTTGTTGGCGCTGTGCTTGTTCTAAGGTGGTGACTTTTAGTTTTAATTTGGCACCTGGCATTAATTGCGCTAAACGTGTTAAAGCAATAGGTGTTAATGCGCCTAATCGTGGGTACCCGCCAATAGTTTGGCGGTCATTCATTAAAATAATAGGTTGTCCATCACTAGGAACCTGAATACCCCCTAAAGGAACGCCCTCAGATATCATGTTACTGGTTGCACAGCTAAGTTTAGGCCCTTGTAAACGTACTCCCATACGGTCAGCTCGAGTATCTACTTGCCATTCCTGATTAAAAGCAGCGAATAAACTCGCACCAGAAAATAGCTCAACTTGCGCACCTAAAATAACGTCAAAAGGCTCTGTGCTTTGGTAATTGGGAATATCTAGGTTGTTGAGTTGTTTGGGCGTAGGGTTATGGCCTTGCCATTGCAAACAGTCTTCATCTTGTAGTGCGCTACCATCATTATGTAGTCCGCCAATTTGTTCACGGGTTACAGTGGCAGCGCTACCCATTAAACGAGGAGCAATAAAGCCGTTAGGTACTGCAATATAAGCGCGCAATCCATGTTTAGGCTGACTGAAACTTAGCACTTGTCCTTTCTTAAGGAAAATGCTTTGCCAAGGTGTAATGGCAACATCATCTATCTGTGCGTTGAGATCAGCACCGCACAGTGCTAGACATACATCATCTTCTGCACGTAAACGTAAACCACCAAACATCACTTCAATGACAGGCGCATTTAGCGCGTTACCCAATAGAAAGTTTGCCCAATACATGGCAATCCAATCCATAGCACCACCTTGGGTAACACCCAGATGGCGTACCTGAAAGCGACCAAAATCTTGAATGCTGGCTAACGAACCTTTGCGTAAAACAGTTAGTTTTTTCATGGACTTACCTCAAACGCGCTGTCATCGCCGCCTAGGCGTATAAATTCAGCTTTCTCTACAGGTATAAAGCGAACTTTATCTCCAGGCTGTAATAGGCTACTGCCTTGTTCGTAATCGAATAAAGGGATAGGCATACGGCCAATGAGATTCCAGCCACCAGGTGAGGGAAGTGGATAAACTGCGGTTTGCTGGTCAGCAATGCCTAAGCTGCAAGCGGGTACTTTCTTACGTGGTGTAGCAAGACGAGGCGTGGCTAGTTTAGGGTCGACTAGACCCATAAATGCAAAGCCTGGAGCAAAGCCAAGCGCAAATACTTGGTAAGTACGCTGGCTGTGTAATTCGATCACTTGAGAAATTGTTAAGCCGCTGCGTTGTGCAATGAGCGTTAGTTCAGGGCCAACGCTAAGGTCATACCAAGTAGCAAGTTCATGAGTTTTACCTTGCGTGGCTTGGCTGATATCTAGGTTCTCTAAAGCATGATGAATCAGTTGTCTAGCTTGTTGATCGCTCAGTACATTCAAGTCATATTGCAGCAATACAGTGGTATAAGAAGGCACTATGTCGACTAATGTTTGTGCAAATACCTGACGTAATGCCGCTGTAGCTGCGCTGATCCAAGGCATATTCTGTTCATCAATATGCTCAAAGAAACGTAGCATTAAGCTATCAATGGCCACTATTTCGATACGGTAACTCATGCGCTTAAGGCTTCACGGATACGTTGAACGGCTGCAATAGAACTTTGATTATCGCCGTGTACGCATAGTGTATCGGCTTCTAAAAATAGCTCACTACCGTCATTAGCTATGAGTGCTTGTCCTTTAGCCAAGGTAATCGCTTGTTGGCATACGACATCCGCATCATGATGTACTGCGCCAGGAATAGAGCGTGCCACTAGGCGCCCTTCAGCATCATAGGCGCGGTCGGCAAACACTTCAAATAGTAGTTTTATGCCAACTTGGTCAGCTAGCTCTTTAGCAAGCTGATTGTCTTTCATTGACATCAGCATTAATGGCAGCTCGCTGTTATAGCTTTTCACCGCCTGCATAATGGTTTTTAGTAGTTCTGGTTGGCGCATCATATCGTTATATAAGCCGCCATGAGGCTTTACATAGGTAATTTGTGTACCTTGTGCACGGCAAATGCCCTCTAGTGCACCTATTTGGTAAAGCATGAAAGCATTTACTTCGGCGTTAGAACAGGTCATAGAACGACGCCCAAAACCTACCAAATCAGGATATCCAGGATGAGCACCAATGCGTACCTTGTTGGCAATGGCTAAGGCGACAGTAGTGTGCATAGTCAATGGATCAGAAGCATGAAACCCGCAAGCAATGTTGGCGCAGTCAATGTGCGGCATGACTTCTGCATCCAGTCCCATCTTCCATGCGCCAAAGCTTTCTCCAATATCACAATTTAAAAGCAAGTCATTCATGTGAACTAGTCCATATAAATACAAATATTTGGTGAATTTAACTTAATATTTATAAAACGTCAGTAAATTGTTGTTGAAATGCGACTAACGTGTAAGGCTTATCCGTGTCAGTCCTTGTGCTAAGATTGGTTACAAAATATGTGAAGATGAGCCGAACATGAACCAAACAATATTAGAAAAGCACATTGTCTCCTCCGCCCACCTCGCAGAACAGGCACAGGAATTGTCTGAGTTAGAATTTGGTTTAGTCATAGCTACAAATGCATTTCATCGCTGGATGGAACGTTGTATGAATGCCGCTGGTGAAATGGAACTAAAAAGCATAGACATTCAAGTTCTACATAACATTACTAGCCGAAACCGCGCCAAACGTCAGGGTGATATTTGCCTATTACTGAATATTGAAGATGCCCACACAGTCACCTATGCCCTTAAAAAGCTTTTAAAGCTTGAGTTAGTAGAAGGTACTAAGCAGGGCAAAGAAATGTTCTATAACACCACGGAAAAAGGCAAAGAGCTCTGTAAAAAATACGCAGAAATACGTAAGCAATGTCTAATTGAGTCATTTAAGAACATGCAAGCAGACCCAGAAATGCTTCGTCATACGGCAAGCTTATTACGCACCTTTTCTGGGCTTTACGACCAGGCGGCACGGGCAGCTACATCTTTATAGCGTACTTGTACAGTAATAACTTCGTATAAATACAAGTTCTAAATACTTGCTGCAAAAGAATAGGGTATAATGCTAGAACTTTTATGGAGATAAATAATGGCAATTTTTAATCAAAGTATTTTGGATCACGACTTTCTTCAAGATATGTACAACGATGGTTATTTTCCAGATAACTGTGTGGATTTAGTAAAAGAAGTACTTCTTAAACTTTGCCAAAGCATAGAAGATGAAGTGCCTAAAACACTGGAAGAACTTTATCAATTAACAGATGTTGCTACCGAAGAAATTAATGAGCTACAAGAGGTGTTTGAGGACGCCGATAGCGAAATTGAAACTGTAGCCCGTGATGCTATTTCAACAGATGTTCTTTTTATTGCACAAAGTTACGGTTTTACAGAAGCAGACATCGAAAGTGTAGTGCGCAATAGAGATTGGTAATTCACTTAAAAACCAGTGAGGGATTATGACGATTACGAATAAAGCTATTTTGGCGCATGAATTTTTAACAGATATGTATAATGACCAATATTTTCCTAAGCATTGTGTCGATTTAGTTAAAGATGTTCTTCTAAAGCTCTGTCAAACCATTGAAGAAAAATCACCACAAAATTTAGATCAGCTTTACTTAATTACTGAAGTTTCAACCGAAGAAATTAATGATTTATGCGATGTTTTTGAAGAAGCTGATAGTGAAATTGAAACTGTGGCTCGTGAAACTATTAGTCAAGATTTTACTTTTATTGCACATAGCTATGGTTTTATTGAAGCTGATCATGAAATGCTAATTAGTGGGCGTGACTGGTAGCTTATTTGACAGATAACAATCATTTTTACTTTTTGTTTGATGGAAAGGTCATAGCTGGAGCAGCCTTTTAAAAATATATAATGTGTGAATAATAGCTGTGCCACTCTATGGAATAAAACTGAAATCAGAGAAGGATGCTGAGTATGGATGCTAAAACTGTAAATATTATATCTGATGGTGAAATTCTCGCCAATTTTACCAAGGAATAAGTTATTGAAAACTTGATGCGTTTATTTAATAAAGAGCGCACGGCTATTGAACAGCTTTTATCTATGGAAGGTGCTGTTATAAAAAAGAACTAGCCGTTACACAGGCTGATACTTATGTAAAAACATTAACTCAAGCTGGTATAGCTGTTCGTATAGAAAATAGTGTTGTAAAACCTATGGATACAGCCGCTAGTTATTCAGCATATGCTACTCCAAAAACTGAGTTACCCAGTTCAGAAATGAATACTAATCATGAGTATGATAAAGTTCCTTTGTTTTTGTTTCATGGGCGTTTAGGAAGGTTACGTTTTTTTCTTGGTAAATCTTGCCGGTTTTTCTTATATTGTTAACAACCTATTTTTTCATACATAACGAAATACTTTTGTTTACTTGGCAGACTCCAATTGTTATATTTCTTACAGCATTATATGTAAGGCGTGCGTATGACTTGAATTAGAATGGTTGGCTTGGTGCAGCTGTGTATTTAGTGCCTATTTTAGTGTCTTTTTTAAACAGCGAGGCACTCAATAAAATTCTAAATTTACCCTTATTTGTATTTATAATTATTTTCTTTTAAAAAAAGGGGACGAATATGAGAATAAATATGGTAAAGTTACTAAGCTTAATACGCTGGCTGTTAAAATGATGGCTATATTGGGTGGGGTTGCACTTGTAGCTATTGTCTCTGGCTGTTTTCTTATTTAAAAGCACAGGTTAGGGGTTCGTGTTTAAATATAGGTGTTTTGGGAGCAATAGCATAAAGTTATTTTAATAAGTATTAATCTTTAGAGGCACTATAGGCTGATAAAAATTAGAGTTGTGTTAGTGCTTTCAGTAATTGTTGTTGTTTATGTATACTAAAAATATAGCCTTGATTACTCTGCTCTAAGCTGCCTTCCTCTAAACGCTTTTCCCACCAGTCACGTAAGAAACCGTAACCAATACCTCCAGTGCAAAAGCTATAACGCGTGTCATCAACAATAGAGAATACAATCATTAAGCCAAAACTGGGTAAGTCATAACGGGTTTCAAATTGTTTGGGTTCGTTAAGAAAATGCTCAATAGATTGTGCTGTTGTTAGTTGGCTGTAGAGGTAAAATAAAGCATCAAACATTAGCCAAGATTGCGCGTCGTTATGTAGGCTAAAATGCCCTTTCTCTTGCACAATGCGCTTGCCTAATGAGCGCAAATAGTGAGGGAAATTAGGCGTTTCATGTTGAATTTTCGCCATTGCTTTTAAAATAATAGGTGAAAAAGTGCCGCGCTCAACTGTAGCTAGCTCAGCCTCGCGCTCGGCTTCTTCATCAATTAAACTTTCACTGTCAACTAAACCTTGAATAAAATGAGTGAAATCAGGGGCAATTGGTGTGATGCAATAGTCTGATTCTTGGTCAATATGCACAATACTAGGCTCGCCTTGCTTGCCACATTGACGGTAATCAAAGGCTACTAAGTCATGTCCTCCAGAAATGGTATCCGCAAAATAAACGCCAACTTCAGGATAGCCCCAGGCTTTGGCGTTGTTTTGCCCAAATTCGCCCAGCAATGAATATCTAGCTTTTTCACCTACTGCGTAAAGACCTGATAATGAAAGGTTAAACCCTTCCCATTCATCATCCTCGCTCATGACAAAACAATCGCGTTTTAAATAGCCACCATTATGTTTTCGCATTAACTCGATATACGCCGCAGGCAATTTATAACCGCCAAGTTTTTGCTCAATTGCAGCAATGTATTCATCGCTAGGGGGCGCTTCATGGTAAGGATCTTCATCTGCATAGCCGTACTCCCATAAATCTACTAAATCTTCTTCTGAAAAATAGGGTTGATTCATGGTGTAACTCCTAATTGATTGAAAATAAAGGCGTACTCTAACGCGCAGTCATGCAGAGCTTGATAGCGACCACTGGCACCGCCATGCCCTGCATTGAGATCCGTTTTTAGCAAGATAGGTTGTTGGCTGAGGTTGTGTTTACGCAGTTTACACACCCATTTCGCCGCTTCCCAGTATTGCACCCGCGTATCGTTATAACCAGCCACTGACAAAATGGCAGGGTACGCTTGGCTTTGGATATTGTCATAAGGTGAATAACTTAAAATGCGTTGATAAGCTTCTGGCTGATTGGGATCACCCCATTCATCATATTCGGTAATAGTTAGCGGTAAATCAGGATTGAGCATGGTGTTTAAGGTATCAACAAAAGGAACTTCTGCGACTGCACAAGCAAATAAATCAGGGCGCTGATTGAGCACATTGCCTATTAATAAGCCGCCAGCGCTGGCGCCATTAATGACCAGTTGCTGCGAAGAGGTAAAGCCTTGTGCGATTAAGTGTTCAGCACAACTAATAAAATCGTTAAAGGTATTTTCTTTGTGCTCTAACTTGCCATTGAGATACCAAGCCTCTCCCAGTTCACCGCCACCACGTACATGGGCAATAGCGAAGATAAAGCCACGGTTAAGTAGACTTAAGCGTGCATGGGAAAACCACGCATCCAGACTTTCACCATAAGCACCATAGCCATATAAGTATAAAGGAGCAGCTTGTGCTTTTTGCAAAACAGATCGCTGTGCGACCAAACTAATAGGAATCTGCGTGCCATCTTGTGCTGTTGCCCATACACGAATGCTTTGGTAGTCATCGGCATTAAACTGGCCTAATACAGGTACTGATTTGAGTGGTTTTTGTTCGAGTGTTTGTAGATTAAGCGCTGAAATTTGCGCAGGTCTATTTAAAGACTCATAGCGTAATCGAATACAGGGTTGTTTGAACTCTAAGCTATTTTGAATAGATAGGTTATAAACGGCATCAGGCTGAGTTAGACGATGTCTACCATTTTGGTTGTGTATCTCTAATACGGGCAGAGCTTGCTCACGGTAACTGAGAACTACAGCAAACTGATTGAGTGTAAAGCTTTCTAACATACGCTGCGGGTCATGGGCAAATAGCAATTGCCAAGTAGACTGGCTAGGAATATTGCTATGAGAAATATAGAGCGCAAAGTTGATGCCATCTCGGTTTGTTTGGATAAACCAGCAAGGGTTGCCTTGCCATATGCCATGGTCGACATAATATTCATGCTGTTGTTGGCGTGGCTGCACACAAATAAAGTCAAACTCAATTTGGTTGGCGTTGAGCACCCAAACTTCTGTGGTGTTTTTGCTTTGGCTGTGAATAGTTAACACCTGCTCGTCAGCAGAGTTTTCTATTTGCACAAAAAAACGCTGGTCTTCTTCGGTGAATACAGTATCTGCCTGCTTGCTGCCTAAACAGCTACGCATAATGCGATAAGGACGGTGCATTTCATCTAATACAGCAAAGAAAAAATGCCGGCTATTGTTTGCCCAAACAAAGCTACCGTCGCACTCAGTAAAGGGCAGCTCGGTTGTTTTGTTGGTTTTTAAGTCTTTGATAAAAAGGCGATAAACCTCACTGCCAGTGGTGTCGAGGCTATAAGCCATATAACGATGGTTGGGACTAATATTAAGGCTGCCTAAATCAAAAAAACCTTCACCAGCTAACAGGTTGGGATCAAGCAGCAGTGTTTGACTGGCGTTATCAATACTTAAGTCAGTTGTACGTTGGCAGCGAAAATAACGAGGATACTCATCACCTGCCTGAGTACTTTGGTAGTACAGAAAGTCACCGTCAGGTTCAGGCAGCGATAAATCGGTTTCTTTAATACGTGCTTTGATTTCCTCAAACAAAGGAGCACGAAAATCATTATGCTTAGAGAAAAAATCATCAATAGCTTGATTTTCATTTTGTAAAAATTGCATAACTTCAGGCGTGTCGCGTTGCTCAAGCCATTGAAACTCGTCATTATGATCAGGATTAACTGGGTGTGTCATTTACGCCTACCTAAAACTTACAGAACTTATGCTGCATAACATGTTATGAAAACAACTATGCATGTATGATAAGCCACCTACACTTGCTTTGTACTAATGATTATGTTTGAAAACGACTACCAAATTGCGTGGGGCATCTACTTAGCCGCTGGACTAATGGCAATGTTAGTTTGGATGAAAATGACTGGTTGGATGTGGCGCTACTTACGAGAGCCTTTATGGGTGGCCATGGGCCTGATTATTTTCACCCCTGCCATTATTGATACGCAATGGTACAGCCCAGCCATAGTGGTGATTGCTTCTTGGCTAGTTTTAGGTGAGAGCTTTCCTGTTATAACGGTGGCGGACTTTGCTGGCTATACACAGATTGCCTTTGGTACCTATATTGCCTTTGCAGTTGTTCGTTTTCCTTTCTTGCGTATGTATCAAAAACGTAAAAAAGCTAAATTAGAAGCACAGGCCTTAGCTCAACAGCAGCGTCAAGCAGAAGAAGCTCAAATAATTGATAATGATGAACCTATTGAGTTTGTCGCTGAACGTTAAGAAAAACTATGTGCGAACTGCTGGGAATGAACGTCTAGGCATGAGCCTGCTGAGTGGTTTATTGGAATGCTAATCACAGGCTATATGTAACAGCAGGCTCAATTTTAATGCTCAATCATGTGTTTTATTTTAATCTTGATAATAGACTCTGCAATTACAGTGTTTGCTTTATTTGTGCAAAAAGGTATAAAAATATAAATGTGCCAAGCTAAAGGAAAAGGAACTTTAAAAAAAGCTTTTATAGAAAAGCACAGAAATTACTCAAGGTTGCGATAAAAGCATGATTAGTTCCAGGGGTAGTAATAATGATGAGGCAGCAAATATCATGCTTTATGCTATCCAATGTTTAATTGCTTGTATGGTTTTAAACCGATGAGTTTCAGAGTCAGCAAATATGGTAAGTTTAATAGTGAGTTCTTCCGGTGTAATACGAGTAGATCACAGGAGGTTTCGGTAGTGCACAGGGGCCTTCTGGAAGACTAACTGCTAGGCTAGAAAATAATGGAGAAAAAAAGGAATCTTATGTTGTTTATTTTTAGGAAAGAATTTATCAAATTTAGTGCAATATTATTATTATTGTTCTCAAATTCAGCTTATTCCCAGTATTATTGGGGAGCAGTTTATGTAGATAAAAACACTAGAATAGCGGGTGGCTCGTATAATATGAGTAGCGAATCTGAGGCAAAAAAAGTTGCCTTGGATTCATGTGTAAAAAAACATAATGGAAAAAGTAATAATTGTGTTTTTGCCCAATCTTTTTACAATGGTTGTGTATCTATATATATAGGAAATAATGCTAAAGGTGGCTGGGGAGTAAATGGAATTGATACTTACAATGCTAAATTCCAGGCAGCTCAGGCATGCCAAGAATCAGGCGGGATAGAGTGCAGAGAAGTTCTGAGTTTTTGCACGACAAGATATTACTAATGTTAGAGTGGTCAATAAAACGATTTTATATGAAAGTGTTTTTTAATCTGCAGATATTTAGTATTGCATCGTCTAATAGGGGGCTATATTTTTAGTTGTTTTGGCTTAGCTGCTGGTGGTAAATTAGCTTAATATTTATATAGGTTAGTATTATGAGAAAATTTGGTACTATATTATTGGTTTTTTCTTTTTTATTTATTTCTAATAATGCACTTGCACAAAAGTTTTGGGGGGCTGTTTATATTAATAAACAAACAGGTATTACAGGAGCATCTTGGAATTGGGAAGGGCAATCTGAAGCTGAAAATGAAGCTTTAAAGCATTGTAAGATAAAAAACTCAGGAAAGCAGGGAGAATGTCAATTTGTTCAAGCTTTTTATAATGGATGTATTTCTATTTATTGGTCTTCTATCACTAAAAACTATGGCTGGGGATTTAATGGTCATGACATGTATATTGCGAGAATGAACGCTGTTTCAGGTTGTTCAGGTGTAGGTGGTAAGCAATGTAAGGAAATATTAAATTTCTGCACAGCAAGGTATTATTAGTATTAGAGTTAATTTAATAATCCTTTGTATAAAATTATTTTTAATAGGTGGTTCAGTATTATGAAGTTTTTTCGCAATATGTTGCTAGTTTCTTGTTTTTTATTTGTCTCTAATAATGCGTTTTCTCAAACATATTGGGGAGCAGTATATATAGATTTAAATACAGGAATATTTGGCGGGGCATATGATGCTCAGTCGGAATATTATGCTAAAGATACAGCATTAAAATCGTGCCAAAATAAACACAGTGGTAAAAAAAATAACTGTGAGCTTTTAATTACATTTTATAATGGCTGTGTTTCTGTATATTGGGCTCCTAATAAAAAGGCGGGTTGGGGGTTTAATAGTGTTGATGCTTATTCTGCTCGAGTACATGCAGTCCAAAGGTGCGCAAACTCGGGAGGAAAGGAATGTAGTGAAGTCTTATTTCTGTGTACAACGAGATATTATTAATACAATGTATCAATCGACATTGTATTTAGCTGTGCAGGCTTAATGCGGCAAATGAACCTATTGAATTTATGGCTGAGCGTTAGGAAAAACTATGTGCGAATTGCTGGGAATGAGCGCCAATGTACCAACCGATATTGTATTTAGTTTTACAGGGTTAATGCAGCGTGGCGGCAAAACAGGGCCTCACAAAGATGGTTGGGGTATTGGCTTTTATGAGGGGCGTGGCATTCGCGTGTTTCAAGATCCAAAAGCCAGCTCTGAATCAGAAGTGGCTCAGCTTATTCAAGGGTACCCCATAAAAAGTACAGCTATTATTGCGCATATTCGCCAAGCAAATGTGGGTAATGTTTGTTTAGCCAATACACATCCTTTTGTGCGTGAGTTGTGGGGGCGCAGTTGGTGCTTTGCACATAATGGACAAATGCCTAACTTTCAAGGATTAACAGATTTTTACCAGCCCATTGGCACAACTGATAGTGAAGCTGCCTTTTGCGATTTGCTCAATCGTATTCGCCATGTATTTGATACAGAACCTAATTATCACGAGCTATTACCAGTACTGAGTCAAGCCTGCGCAGAGTATCGTCAGCAAGGTGTTTTCAATTGCTTACTTAGCAATGGAGAATGGCTCTTTAGCTTTTGTTCCAGCAAATTAGCTTGTATTACCCGACGTGCGCCATTTGGTCCCGCTACATTAAAAGACGCTGATGTTAAAGTCGATTTTCAAGCGGAAACGACCAAGAATGATGTAGTGACGGTGATAGCCACAGAACCTTTAACTCATGATGAGCAATGGACTCTATATAGAGCAGGACAATGGCGTTTATGGCTAGATGGAGAGTGTTTAGCTAGCGGCATTGTAGACTGAGTTGAAGTGTTCGACTAAGAGACATACAGCAAAATATTCTGATCTTTCCCTTGATTTGTTTACTGCGGAAGATGATAATCATTCTTCTTTAGAAATATTAATCAGTTAAGGGACATAAGTTCATGCGTCTACCAGCCTTGCGCCCGTTAGTAGTGGGGTGCTTGTTAGCCTCTCCTCTAGCCTTTGCAGCGCCGCTTGATGAAGCCTTAGATGCCAGTACTCAATTGAGTCAGGCAGCACAATCTTCGCAAAAACGAATTGAAGGTCTTGATGATGCAACACAAAAGATGTTGGATGACTATCGTTATTCCGTACATCAAGCGCAATCCTTAAAAGAGTACAACGCCCAAATGCGTGAACTGGTAGCCGCGCAACAAGCAGAACTTGAAAGCTATCAACAACAGCTTGATACCATTGAGCGAACTGAAGAAGCTGTCACTCCCTTAATGCGTCGTATGGTTCAAGTATTGGCTGAGTTTGTTGCAGCTGATGTACCTTTCCTTCCGCAAGAGCGCGCTGATCGCATTAGCACTTTAGAAGAGTTACTACCTCGTGCTGATGTTGGCGTTGCTGAAAAATACCGCCGTATTCTAGAAGCCTACCAAATTGAAAGCGATTATGGGCGCACGCTAGAAGCATGGCGTGGCGAAATTGAAACAGATAAAAAACAACGTACGGTTGATTTCTTACGTGTAGGCCGCGTAATGCTTTATTACCAAACACCAGATGGACATGAAAGCGGCTGGTTTAATAGTAAAACCCGTCAATGGGAAGTGCTAGATAACAGCGTTCGCAGAACACTACGTCATGCCATTGGTGTGGCTCGTCAAGAAAAAACCACAACATGGCTTGATCTCCCAATTAAAACTGCAGCGTTGGAGGCTAAACAGTGAAGCGTTTGTTAATTGCCAGTGCCCTCGCATTAGCTACTCTAGCTAGCGCACAGGCTGAAGTCTTAACCCCAGATCAACTGTTGCAGCGTATTCGCAGTGAGAAAGTTGCTGAAGAACAAGCTATGCAGCAACGCGAGCAAAGTTTTTTATCTGATCGTAACCAGCAATCAAGTGTGCTAGCCAAAGCACAAGCAGAGCTAAAAGCGCAAGAAACTGAGGCCGCCACTTTAAAGGCACAGTTTGAAGAAAATGAAAAAATTCTAGCTGAACAAGAGAAATTACTTAAAGAACGCACTGGTGCGTTAGGTGAACTCTTTACTGTTGTGCGTCAAAGTGCCGGTGATGTAGCAGGTCAGTGGCAAAGCAGTTTATTGAATGTGCAATACCCAGAACGCATTGCCCAGTTAGAGAAACTATCCGCCAGTCGTAAGCTACCAACAGCCGAGCAAGTAGAAGGCTATTGGATGACACTGTTAGAAGACTTAGCCGCTTCAGGCCGTGTGGAGAAGTTCTCTGCGCCTGTAGTGGGAAAAGATGGACAACGTACACAGCAGGATGTATGGCGTGTAGGTCCGTTCTCTGCGTATAGTAATCAAGCATTCTTAAGCTATGCAGAAGGCTCTGATGCGTTTAGCATCCTTAATAAACAACCAGAAGGTTTTAGCCAAGTAGCCCATTGGCAGCAAGCGAATACTGATCTATCAGCCTTATTAGTTGATCCTACACGCGGATCCCTGATTGAACAGCTACAGCGTGAACCTACGTTCTTCGAGCGAGTGCAGCAAGGTGGCTTTGTAGGTTGGGTTATTTTAACCCTAGGCGCTTTAGGTATTTTATTTGCATTATGGCGTATGACCTATTTAGCAACAGTAACAGCTAAAGTGCGTGCACAAATGCGCAATCTTGCTGCGCCTAAAGATAACAACCCTTTAGGTCGTGTGATTGGTGTATTCGGCAGTAATCCTACAGTCAATGATATTGAAACCTTAGAACTTAAGTTAGACGAAGCCGTCATGCGTGAAGTGCCTAAGCTGGAAGGTGGACAAGGGTTGCTCAAGCTGATCGCAGCGGTGGCGCCTTTGTTGGGTTTGTTAGGTACGGTAACAGGTATGATTATTACCTTCCAAGCCATTACCCAAAGTGGTGGCGGTGATTCACGCTTAATGGCGGATGGTATTTCACAAGCCTTGGTGACTACAGTGCAAGGGCTGGTTGTTGCTATTCCTATGCTGTTTTTACATAGCCTTGTCGCTAGCCGTTGCAAAGCCCTTGTACAGTTACTTGAGCAGCAATGTGTGGGCTTATTGTCATTGCAAATAACAGGAAAGAAACCACGTGATGAGTAATTGGCAAGCGTATTGGTTCTGGTTGGTTGACAGAGCCCACGACTTGCTCGACTTCATGTCAGCAGGTGGTGCTGAAATGTGGTTTTTGGCGGGCGTATGTGTTGCTTTTTGGACGCTTACGCTAGGCCACTGGTGGTTCACTTTACGTATTTTCCCAAGCTGGGCAAAAGATCGTAAGCAAGCCTGGAAGCTGATTTGCCAAGACGAAGTCAGCCATAGTTTATGTACACGCTCTGTGCGTTCTGCTTGGTTATCACAAGCTGAACAGCAACTGCTCAATCCACTGCGCTTGAATCGAACCTTAATCAGCTTGTTTCCATTGTTAGGTTTGCTTGGCACGGTAACCGGTATGATCTCTGTATTCGATGTGTTGTCAGTTGATGGTGCAGGTAATCCAAGAGCAATGGCATCTGGTGTTTGGCAAGCAACCTTACCAACGTTAGCAGGCATGGTTTTAGCCATCAGTGGCATGTTTAGTTTGGCGCGGCTTGAGCGTGATGCTCGTCGTGCACTAGGTCGGCTGGCAGATCAGCTGCGTTATGAATAAATAATGGATGATTGACGATGAGTTTGCGTCGCCGTAGTTATCGTGAAGAAGATGATCAAGGTATCGACCTAACGCCCATGTTAGATGTGGTGTTTATTATGTTGATCTTCTTTATTGTTACCAGCTCTTTTATCAAAGAGTCAGGTGTAGAGGTTAACCGTCCTCAAGCAGAGACTGCTAGCAATCAAGAAAAAGGCAATATTTTGATTGCAGTAACTGCAGATGGGCAAGTTTGGCTGGATAAACAAGCTGTTGATGTACGTAGCGTGCGGGCGCATGTTGAGCGTTTACGTCAAGAGCAGCCAGAAGGCATTGTGGTAGTACAAGCAGATCAGGATGCGCGTACAGGTTTAGTGGTGCAAGTGATGGATCAGGCACGCCTTGCTGGCGTTCGTGATGTCGCCTTGGCTGCTTCTGCGGAGTCGCGCTAATGCGTTGGGCCATAGCATTTTTGTTAGCACTTGCCTTGGCAATTGGTAGTTTTGTGTTGATGCTGGTAATGATCTTTCCACCGAGTAATAGCGTGGATGATGAACCTTTGAAGGTCGGACATTTTGTGCCTATGGCAAAAAGCAAAAATAGCGACCCAGCTCGTCAGCGCCAACAAGCGCCAGAAGAGCCACAGCAGGTAACACCGCCAACACAACAAAGTATGCAGCCTCAGATGCAAGCGCCTACTGCTGTGTCGCAAGTAATTGATATGTCAATTCCTAACTTGACGAGTAACATTTCAATTAGTTCAAGTACGCCAAATCTTAGTGGGTTAACCGCAGGGGTTGCCAGCGCGCCAAGTGCGCCACCTGCTAATGAGGGCGGAGGCGGCAGCCCAGGTGATGACTCAGAAGTGATTCCACTTAATGAAGTATTGCCTGTTTATCCCGATCAAGCGCGTCGTCGCGGTATTGAAGGCTATGTGAAATTGGCATTCACCATTACAAGAGATGGGCGTGTAGAGAATATTCGCGTGGTAGATTCATCGCCACGTAATGTGTTTGATCGAGAGGCACGTAGAGCAGCAACACGTTGGCGTTTTGCGCCACGCACAGAAGGTGGTATTAGCGTTGACCGTGAAGCCACTAAAACATTGCAATTCCGTTTAGAGCGAGGTCGTTAGCCTATGGCTAATGATCTCTAACTACTAATAGAGTGTTCTTCAAAGAACAAAGAGGTTATTCATGATGTCTCGTTGGCTATTAACCTTGCTATTGGTTTCAGCATCTGTACAAATACAGGCGCAAACAACAGTTGCACCTGAAGTACTTAAAGCCTTGCAAAGTGCACAAAGTGAGCAGCAGTCAGGACGACTAGATTCAGCTCAGCAGAAACTGGCAAACCTTAGCTTAAAAGATGGAACATTAGAACAAGCACTGGTTTGGCGCAGTCAAGGCTATATTGCTTGGGCGCAAGGCAACACAGCAAAAGCTGTTGGGCTTATTGAAAAGGCGTTAGCGTCTAAAAAGCTCGATACAAATCAAACCAAGGAAGATCAGCTAAGCTTAGGCAAACTGTATTTCATTCAAAAGGATTATCAAAAAGCTGTGAATTATTTAGCCAATGCTGCAGAAACAGATGAAATCCTACAAATGAAAATTCAGTCTTGGCAGCGTTTAGGGCGTTATGATCAAGCCTTGCCGCTAGCTGAGCGCTACCTTGCGAAACAACCTAGTATTGATGATCAGTGGTTGCAGTTTATGATTGGTGCCAATATTGAATTAAAGCGGTATAAAGACGCTGAAACTTGGCAGCGTAAACTCTTATTGCGTCACGAAACAGATGTTCGCCAGTGGCGCCAACTGGCCGGTATTCAACAAATGGCCGGCTCTCATGTACGTGCTATGGCAACTTTACGTGCAGCTTATAGCCGAGGCCTGAAATTCTCAGAAAATGACCTCGATAACTTAGTTGCCATGGCTGCAGCTTCTGATCAGCCTTGGCAAGGAGCTCGTTTGTTAGAAAATATGCTGCAAACAGGTTTGCTTTCAAAAAGCTTATCTCGTGAAGAGCGTTTAGCTCAGCTTTATTGGCAGGCGCGTGAGCGTAAGCAAGCAGCGCAAGCCTATGGTCAATTAGCCAAACGCACAGGTAAAGCACAACATTGGATGACAGTTGCTCAGCTAGAAATGCAACAAAATAATTGGCAGCAAGGCTTAACCGCACTGGATTCGGCTGAACGTGCAGGAGCTGATCGCCAACGTGTGAAACAATGGCGTGAATGGGCGCAAACTAGCATGGCCATTGATAGTAACAAGCAAAAGCAAGTCGTTAGCCGTTAACCTTCAATCAAAGAAGCCTTATTTAAGGCTTCTTTGATTTTTTACTTAGAAAAGTAAGCACTAAGAAACATCTAATAATAAAGATTATTCGAAAAAAACAGCATAAATCATCAAGTATTGAGCTGATACATACAAAGCCTGATAGAGCGCAGTAAGCTTAAAAATTGCCCTTGGCTCATCAGGAGTTTTTTATGAAACTATTGAAAGATCTAGCACAAGCACTACGTCCTCAGTCTCAGTACCAATTGCTTATTAATGGGCAATGGTGCGACGGTTCAGAGAAAAAAACCTTTATTAGCCACAATCCTGCTACTGGTGAGCAACTGTCAGTGCTAGCAGAAGCTTCACAGGCAGACGTTGATTTGGCAGTAAAAAGTGCATGGCAAGCTTTTCCACGTTGGAGCCAAACCAGCCCAGCTGAACGCTCTGCGCTTTTGCTGAAAATTGCAGACTTGCTAGAGCAAGAAACTGAACGCTTTGCTACCTTAGAAACCTTAGATAATGGCAAACCTATTCGTGAAACCAGCAGCGTAGACATTCCTGCTGCGGTCGATCATTTTCGCTATTTTGCAGGTGTTATTCGTGCCCATAGCGATGAAGCCGATGTGATAGATAAAGACACCTTAAGTTTAGTCTTAAGCGAGCCGATTGGTGTGGTAGGGCAAATTATTCCGTGGAATTTCCCTTTCTTAATGGGGGCGTGGAAAATTGCGCCTGCCTTAGCGGCGGGCAACTGTATTGTGATTAAGCCATCCAAAGAAACGTCAATCTCATTAATTGAGTTTGGGCGTTTATTAAGTAAAGTATTACCTGCTGGTGTGGTGAATATACTAACTGGCTCAGGCTCGCGAACTGGGCAGTACATGCTTGATCATCCTGATTTTAGTAAGTTGGCATTTACTGGTTCAACCGACATTGGCTATAACGTGGCTAAAGCAGCAGCTGAAAAACTAATACCTGCCACATTGGAGCTAGGTGGAAAATCAGCCAATATTGTATTTGCTGATGCGCAAATGGATAAGGCGGTTGAAGGTGCAGCTATTGGTATTTTATTCAATCAAGGGCAAGTCTGTTGTGCTGGTTCGCGTTTATTAGTGCAGCGACCTATTTATGAAGAATTTTTAAAGCAGCTAAAAGCTAAATTTGAATCTGTAAAAGTGGGTGATCCATTGGATCCGGCTACACAAATGGGCACACAGGTGAGTGATAGCCAAATGCAGAAAATTCTTAGCTACGTAGAGATTGCCACTAAAGAAGATGGCGCGCGCTTATTAACGGGTGGTCAGCGTCTTGGTAGCCAAGGTGCTTTTTTGCGTCCTACCATTATTGCTGACTGTAAGGCAGACATGCGCATTAGCTGTGAAGAAGTCTTTGGACCAGTGCTCGCGGTTATTCCATTTGACACTGAACAAGAAGCAGTAGAGATCGCAAACAATAGCGAGTTTGGTTTAGGTGGAGCCGTCTGGACACGTGATATCAATTGTGCCTTGCGCGTAGCTAAAGCTGTACGTACAGGTCGTATGTGGGTTAATTGCTATAACCAGTTACCTGCGCATGCGCCCTTTGGAGGCTATAAAAAATCAGGTATTGGACGCGAAACACATAAGATGATTCTTGATGCTTATACGCAAAAGAAAAATATCTTTATTAGTACTTCTGAAAGCCTGACACATCTGTTCTAGAGTGCTTATTTAACTTGGACCATAAAAAACCTGCATCAGCAGGTTTTTTATGGGTAGCACTTTTAGCGTTCTAAATACTGAAGTTTACCTTTAACACCGTCCCATTCTTCATGATCAGGAAGGGCGTCTTTTTTCTCAGTAATATTAGGCCAGATATCAGCGAGTTCACGGTTAATTTCCATGTATTCTTGCTGATCATCAGGTAGCTCATCTTCAGCAAAAATAGCCTCGGCTGGACATTCTGGTTCGCAAAGTGCGCAGTCAATACATTCGTCTGGGTGAATAACTAGGAAGTTAGGGCCTTCATAGAAACAATCCACAGGGCAAACTTCTACACAGTCAGTGTACTTGCAGCGAACGCAGTTATCAGTGACAACGAAGGTCATCTTAAGCTATCTCCTCAGCAGTCGCTCATGTTGATCTGTGCGTAACATTTAGCGAAAGGGTTAATTCTAAAAACGGTTAGGTGATTATAAACGCAGCATTCTATCAGTTTGTTGATCTAAACGTTAGATCTGACGCTTCCATGTATATAACAACTCAAGTGCTTGACGTGGGGTTAAATCATCTGGCTGCAATTGGTTTAGTGCTTTGACGAGCGGGTGCGGTTCGCTAGCAAATAAATCGGCTTGCATTGGCGCGCCTTTAGTCGAGACACAAGGGGCTTGTTGTTCATCAATGCTAGCTTGTTCTAAACGCGCTAAATGCTCTTTAGCACGGGCGATAACAGGCTCAGGCACACCGGCTAATTGGGCTACAGCTAAGCCGTAACTTTGACTGGCTGGTCCAGCTAAAACATTATGTAAAAAGACAATACGTTCTTGGTGTTCAGTAGCGCTCAGATGCACATTAGCTACGCTGGGAAGATTCTCTGGTAGTGCTGTAAGCTCAAAATAATGTGTTGCAAAGAGCGTCCAAGATTTGAGTTTAGCAAGCTGCTCAGCTGCTGCCCAAGCTAACGAAAGCCCATCAAAAGTGCTAGTGCCACGACCTACTTCATCCATTAATACCAAGCTATTATCTGTCGTGTTGTGTAAAATATTGGCTGTTTCACTCATCTCTACCATAAAAGTAGAGCGTCCCCCCGCAAGGTCATCACTGGAACCAATGCGGGTAAAAATACGATCCATTAATGAGAGTGTGCAGGCCTTTGCAGGTACAAAGCTGCCAATATGTGCCAATAGTGAAATTAGCGCTGTTTGGCGCATATAGGTTGATTTACCGCCCATGTTTGGACCTGTAATAATCAACATGCGAGTATCATTGTTTAGGTTTAAATCATTAGCCACAAAGGGAGTTGTTAATACTTGCTCAACCACAGGATGGCGTCCTTGTTCAATAGATAAACAAGGTTCTTGGCTGAATTTAGGACAGGCTAAATCAAGGTTTAATGCGCGTTCTGCTAGGTTAGTTAGCACATCGAGCTCAGCAAGTGCGCTAGCAGTATCTTGCAAGGGGGCTAGCTGTTCAATCAGCTTTTCTATGAGTTCTTCATAGAGTTGTTTTTCACGTGCTAAAGCACGACTTTTAGCAGAGAGCGCTTTATCTTCAAAGGTTTTTAATTCAGGCGTAATAAAGCGCTCAGCGCCTTTTAAGGTTTGTCGACGAATATACTCAGCCGGTGCACTTTCAGCTTGTTTGCTAGGAATCTCAATAAAGTAGCCATGCACACGGTTATAGCCCACTTTTAGATTGGCCAACCCTGTACGTGCTTTTTCCCGTTCCTCCAAATCCATTAAATATTGGCCAGCATTTTCACTAATAGACAATAGTTCGTCTAATTCAGCGTCATAGCCCATTTTTAGAACGCCACCATCACGAATGACAGCGGGTGGATTATCAATAATAGCTGACTCAAGTAAGTCCGCTAGTTGAGGGTAAGTGCTAATTTTTTGCGCTAAACACTTTATTCGTTCGGCTTCTACAGGCGCAATCACTTGCTGCAGATTAGGTAGAGCGTTGAGCGCATCACGCAAACGCGCCAGATCTCTCGGGCGTGCACTACGTAAACCAATACGAGCTAAAATACGCTCAATATCGCCTATTTCCTTTAAATGCGGTTGTACTTTTTCAAACTGGTAACTTTCAAGTAAATTACTAATAGCGGCTTGGCGTGCTTCCAGTACGTCTTTTTGCCGTAATGGTCGATGTAGCCAGCGGGCAAGCAAACGTGTGCCCATAGCAGTCTGATTTCTATCCATTACAGACAACAAAGTATTGTCACGACCGCCTGCAAGGTTTTGGTCTAATTCTAAGTTTTTGCGCGTAGCAGCATCCAAAATAACTGTATCACTAAGTCGCTCGTGCAATAAGCTACGTAGATGAGGCAGGGCTGTACGCTGGGTTTCTTTGGCGTACATTAATAAGCAGCCAGCGGCACTAATGGCAAGTTTTAGATTTTCGCAGCCAAAGCCTTTTAAATCTTGAGTAGCAAATTGTTGGCATAGACTTTTATGAGCGCTATCAAACTCGAAATCCCATGGAGCTCGGCGCTGTAAACCACGACGCTTATCTAGCGGTAAGCCTTGTGGCCAATCATCAGGAATAAGCAGCTCAGCAGGGTTTAAGCGCTCTATCTCAGCGAGTAGATTGTCCCAGCCGTTTAGCTCTTGTACGCTAAAACGACCACTTGCAATATCTAAAGTAGCCAAGCCAAATAACTTTTCGTCCCCTAAAACGGCCGCAATTAAATTATCTCGACGTTCATCAAGTAAAGCCTCATCGGTCACTGTGCCTGGAGTTAATATACGCACTACTTGGCGCTCAACTGGGCCTTTACTGGTCGCAGGATCACCTACTTGCTCACAAATCACCACAGATTGGCCAAGACTCACCAGCTTTGCTAAATAACCTTCTGCGGCATGAAAAGGAATACCTGCCATAGGCACTGCTTGACCTGCTGATTGACCACGTGCAGTAAGAGTGATATCAAGCAAATGGGCAGCTTTTTTGGCGTCCTCATAAAAAAGCTCGTAAAAATCCCCCATGCGATAAAACATCAGTTGGTTTGGATGCTGATTCTTCAATCGCCAATATTGCTGCATCATTGGAGTATGGTCAGAAAGCGTTGACATGTAATTACTTAGCGCTGTGCGTCTTTTTAGAAATAGGGTGTTGGTCTAAAACTATACCTTATAGTTTAGGCAGTTTTAATGGCTATCGCACGCCCAATTTGACGTAAGATGCTTTTAAACTCAGAATGCTCGCTAAGGGGGCATTAACTCCTTTTTAATAAGCTAAATTTAAGTGCCAGTTTACCCAATATTTTTTGTAAGAAATATTTTTATAATATAATCAATGAGTTATATGTTGATGAAAAATATTGGGTTGTTCCACTAAAAAGCATCTAAGTTCTTTAATAATAAGCACTATTTGACTATGATCTATAGTTCACTGCCGAGTAGGCAGCTTAGAAAATCCCTTGTTTATAGAGCGGGTTCGGCTTAATGTTCACTGCCGAGTAGGCAGCTTAGAAATCGTGGTACCGAGGCTGTGGCAAAGCTGTATTGTTCACTGCCGAGTAGGCAGCTTAGAAATGTTAAGAAGTCACCACTGGTCATACCATTGGGTTCACTGCCGAGTAGGCAGCTTAGAAAATTTGGTGCCGTCTTCGTTTGCAAAGACCAGCGTTCACTGCCGAGTAGGCAGCTTAGAAACAGTGCTTTATAGCGATGAGAATCAGGGCATTGGTTCACTGCCGAGTAGGCAGCTTAGAAATAAAACCATCATGATTGGTGACATGGAAGTTCCGTTCACTGCCGAGTAGGCAGCTTAGAAAATAATGATGATTGAGTAATGCTTGCGCCCTGTGTTCACTGCCGAGTAGGCAGCTTAGAAAAACACGCTCATGCAATTCGATGGCTTGGCTATGTTCACTGCCGAGTAGGCAGCTTAGAAAAAGCATTGGCTGCTCAACAACAAAAAGTAAAAGTTCACTGCCGAGTAGGCAGCTTAGAAAAGTGACGTTGGCGCGCTAAGCTTAGTTGATGGGTTCACTGCCGAGTAGGCAGCTTAGAAAAAGATCAACAATTGCACCCTCACCCAACTGAAGTTCACTGCCGAGTAGGCAGCTTAGAAATGAATCAATAGAACCGACGCCCCATCCGCTTCGTTCACTGCCGAGTAGGCAGCTTAGAAAATTTGTGGGGTAACAATATCGGGATTGAATCCGTTCACTGCCGAGTAGGCAGCTTAGAAAAACGATTAAGCGTTACGCGAAATTGCTTAAGCGTTCACTGCCGAGTAGGCAGCTTAGAAAGCGCATTTTGGGTGTACCTGAATACGACACGCGTTCACTGCCGAGTAGGCAGCTTAGAAACATACGGCCCATATAAGCTTTTAAGCCAAGCCGTTCACTGCCGAGTAGGCAGCTTAGAAAAATAGGCATAGCCCTCTACATTGTTAACACCTGTTCACTGCCGAGTAGGCAGCTTAGAAAAGCACGCTTTGGCTTTGATGAATACGGATTAAGTTCACTGCCGAGTAGGCAGCTTAGAAAAGCCTACATCAAAACTATGAGCTAGAAACACGGTTCACTGCCGAGTAGGCAGCTTAGAAATGTTAACGTAATAGGCTGAAAGCCAAATATCTGTTCACTGCCGAGTAGGCAGCTTAGAAACCAACGGTGGAAACCAACATGCCGACACTGCCGTTCACTGCCGAGTAGGCAGCTTAGAAAATGCTTGCAATTTCATCACGACCCTTTCGGGTGTTCACTGCCGAGTAGGCAGCTTAGAAACAGACGTAAAACTGGCGATTGTACGCGCCCTGGTTCACTGCCGAGTAGGCAGCTTAGAAAGCAGGCTGATTCATGAGCGATTCTAATTGATGGTTCACTGCCGAGTAGGCAGCTTAGAAAGCGGTAAATCACATCAAAGCTAAGTTCGCTACATGAGAGAAAGACAGCACTTCGAGCTAAGTATTCTTGCATCTTATAGTTAGAATAATCATATATATTTAAATGATAATTATTTGCAAATGATAATAAACATGCTTTATTGTTGCATTTTATTTCATAACTATTAGGAAGCTGCTGTGAAACCTCTTAGATATCAACCGCTGACGTTGGCTGTTTTATCAGCAACAACGCTATTAAATTTGGCTTATGCAGATCCGTCAAAAAATAAAAACGCTGCCGATTTAGCGACTACTGTGGTGACGGCTTCAGGTTACGAGCAAAATCTGCGAGATGCTCCAGCTACGATTTCGGTTATCACTAGTGAAGAATTAAAAGGAAAGGCCTACTATGATGTCACTGATGCACTGCGTGATATACCAGGTGTCAGCGTTGAAGGCGGTGGTAGCTCTAATGGGCGGGGGATGGGCGGCTTTAAAATTTCTATTCGGGGCATGCCCAACGAATATTCGTTACTGTTAATTGATGGAAAGCCACAAGGAAATTCGGGACAGGTTTTTTATAATGGTAATGGAGATTCACAGGAGACCGGTTGGCTGCCACCTATTGCAGCTATTGAACGTATTGAAGTTATTCGTGGCCCTATGTCTTCGCTGTATGGCTCGCAAGCCATAGGTGGTGTGGTAAATATTATTACAAAGAAAGTACTCAATGATTTTAGTGGAACAGTATCAGCGCAGCGCATTATTCAAGAAAACTCAAAGTCAGGCGACTCACAGCTGTACAACTTCTATTTAACGGGGCCAATAATATCAGACAGGCTTGGATTTTCATTAGATGGTAATTTTTCACAGCGCGATGAAGACAAAATCGAACGTGGAAATATGGATAATGAGCGACAAAATATCAATGCAAAACTGAACTGGATAGTAAATGAAAAAAATAATCTTTCCTTAGAGTACGGACATTTCCTTCAAGAGAGCAGCGGCAAAAAAGAAAATATTGGATTTGATATTGATCTAAGGGAAATTAAAAAAGAGGTTTATGGTGTAACCCATGAGTATGCTTGGACCGATGCTATAAGCACCCGAACATTTGTAACCAGAGAGGAAATGAGTAATAAATTTCAAAATGGCGGTACAAAATACATTCAGAGTATTGCCAATACAAAAACAGTTATACCGATGGAGACTAATACATTAACTCTCGGTGCCGAATATAAAAAAGAAGAGACAGATCATGGCACGCGCGGCTTAAACATTAAAAAGCTTGATCGTTGGAGTGGTGCTTTCTTTTTAGAAGATGAGTACTTTGTAACAGATGACTTTATGTTAACGGCAGGTATGCGCTGGAACCAGGATGAAAAATATGGTGGAGAGTTTACTCCAAGGCTATATGGGGTTTATCACTTAAATGACAACTTCACTGTCAAAGGTGGTGTTAGTACAGGCTATGTTACGCCAAATTTAAAACAGGGCGATTCAGCTTGGGTTGAGGGAGGTTTTGGTGCAAGAACGGATGGTGCCGATATAGGTAATGATGATCTAAAACCTGAAAAAAGCACTAACTATGAAGTGGGTCTAGTTTATGACAATTTAGAAAACCTAAACCTTTCAATGACACTTTACCAAACCTATTTTTCCAATAAAATCCAGAAATCTACTATTTGTGATCGTAGAGCAAGTAGTAATACAGGTGATCTGAGTTGTATTTATTTGGGATACGACTATGAAGCTATTGCCAAATATAATAATGCGGACAAGGCAGAACTTAAAGGTTTTGAGCTTTCTAGTAGCTTAGATGTGCTGGATAACCTGAGGTTAACCGCTAATTATACTTTTTCTGATAGTGAAATAACTAAAGGCAAAGGAAAAGGCGATCCTTTAAATAATTACCCAAAACATATGTTTAATATTGGTGCGGATTATCAAGCATTAGATGATTTGAAAATGTGGGCAAAGGCAAGGTACAGGGGAAAAACCTTGGAAGAAGGTGACCAACGCGTTCCTGCTTATGTTATGGCGGATCTAGGTGCAAACTACAATGTAACAAGCCAGCTTTCAGTTAATCTTGGGGTGTATAATTTTTTAGATAAGGAAATTAAGTATGAGAAATATGGAAAAGTACTTGATGGCAGGAGGTATGCCTTGGGTATTCGGTATGACTTTTAGTTAAGTATTATCTCGGCAATGAATAAAACTACCAATTTTTTTATATAAAATGTAAATGGTTGGTAGTTTTATATTTTTCATCTAAATTAATATAGGTGCTACTAGGAGGCACTTGTTAGTCTAAATAGTTAATATTAATAGAGAGGTTTTTATGGGGTATGATATTTCTTTTACAAGTAGTAAAGCACCTAAAGAGTTTAAAAAAGAAGAATTTGAGGAGTACTGTGCGTCTATTGGTTATCAAATAGCAGTGCATCCAAAATCTGACTTTTTTAACAGTAGTGGATTTTTTCCACTAAAAGTTTCCGGGAATATTATTTTTATCCATCCAGATTCAGAATTTTTAACAGGATTTGAGCTTTATTCTAGTTTTGAGGATGAGTTTCATTTTTTTTGTAATTGCTATGATGAGTTAGAGATTACAGTGGCGCTTATTCTTAGCAGCTATTTTTTAACTTTGGTAGGTGGTGAAGTGTCTGATCCTCAAATAGGGGATGACTATTCGAATCATGAAGATGTACTGGAAGCAATAAAAATGGCACAAAATAGATTAAATGCAGTAGTGCAGTCAGGTCGTATCAATCTGCATCCCTTTGAGGGATGGCGATAAAATTAAATATAATATAGTTACTTCAGTGGTATGAGGTGGCTGTAAAAATATAGATCACTTAGGATGTGCGAGTAATATTTTGCGAACTTCGCCAGCGCGGCGAATATACAGAAGATCTGTTTGAGCAAAAGCAAGCAAATCAGTCGCAAACACTAATGACAGTTCTTGATGATATCAACGAAAAATTCGGTGCTGGAACATTGCGACCAGGGCGAATCAAATTAGAACAAGAATGGGCAATGAAAAGACAATTTAAAAGCCCCTGTTACACCACAAAATTCGGTCAATTCATGGTCGCAAAGTGTGAATAATGCGGAACGCCTAAGGCGAAAATGCGGAACGCCTCTAAAATGACAGACAATAAAAAACCCTTAAGACGTTGAATCTTAAGGGTTTTATTTGGAGGCCAGAGTCGGAATCGAACCGGCGTTGACGGATTTGCAATCCGCTGCATCACCACTCTGCCATCTAGCCAATTTGGAAAAACTGTAATCATCTTCACTACAGTTTTTTTGAAACTTTGGAGCGGGAAACGAGACTCGAACTCGCGACCCCAACCTTGGCAAGGTTGTGCTCTACCAACTGAGCTATTCCCGCATAACAGGGCGCCATTCTAATGATTTTTAATAAGTCGTCAAGGCCTTTCTTATAAAAAACCTATTTATTTATCAAAGACCTAGAATAGCGCGAGGTTTTTTACTCTGTTTTTGCCGCTTGGCTAGTCTCTGCGGCTTGCCAAATACGATAGCGTACTTCTACGTCTTTAGGTGCGTAGATAACTAGGGGTAGTTTGCTGTTATAACGCACAAGCCCATCATCTGTGGCTACAGGAACAAAGGCCTTGGTTTTTGTGTTGTCAGGACAGGCCATCATAGTACTTGCCGGGCCTTTAATATCTTCAACAACATAGTAAGTATAGCCCCAGCCTTTGACGGTTTCTTCTTCAATATCGCCCATAAAAAAGGTGTTGTTGCAATCTTTTTCTATGGTTTTTCCTGGAATAATTTCAACTTTAAATAGATTTTCATTGGTTTGTGGGGTTAAGCGAATTACATGCCGAAGCATGCCGTTTTGTGCCTGAGGAAAGGCTTTAAGATCGTCAGTTGGAGAGTTTGCTAGTAGGTTAGTACTTACTAAAGATAATGCTGCCAATGAAAATAATGTACGCATAAACATGATAAATCTCCTATTATCATTTTGAGCTGGGAATAGCTCTTATGACCATAAAAACGATAAAAAGTTATATCCTATTTATGGTGTAAATGAGGCAGTGCAGCGCGTAAATAGTTAAGCATTGACCAGAGTGTTAAAACAGCTGAAATCATTAAGAAAAAGTAGCCTAGAGCAACCCAGATAGTCATTACAGGGGGGTTAGCTAATAAAATGACTAAGGCTAGCATTTGTGCCGCTGTCTTCCATTTACCCAATTGTGATACAGCAACTTGCGCGCGCGCGCCAATTTCAGCCATCCATTCACGCAAAGCTGACACTACGATTTCTCGGCTAATAATCACGAGTGCCGGAAGCAGGATAAAGAGTGATTGGTGGTTTTCTACCAGAAGTACAAGAGCAACTGCTACGAGTAGCTTATCAGCCACAGGATCAAGAAAAGCACCAAAAGGTGTATTTTGTTTCCAGCGCCTAGCAAGGTAGCCATCGAGCCAATCAGTAAAGCTGGCAAGAGCAAATACAATGCTAGCAGCCCAATAGCTCCACGCAAAAGGCAAGCAATAGAAAAGCACTAAGATAGGAATTAGCGCTACACGGAGTGTTGTTAATATATTTGGAATATTCATGCAAAAAGGCACTTACTTTGCGTGATTGAACATATTAAAAACTATTCACTATGCAATGCATGATAAATAGTTTCTGCTAGTGTACGACTAATTCCAGGTGTTTTGGCAATTTCTTCTATGCTTGCGCGCGAAAGTTCTTGTAATCCACCAAAATAAGTCAGTAATTCACGTCGACGCTTAGGTCCTACATTAGCAATTCCCTCTAAGGTTGAAGTGCGTCGTGTTTTGCCTCTTTTGGCTCTATGGCCAGTGATAGCAAAGCGATGCGACTCATCACGAATATGTTGAATAAGATGCAATGCGGGTGAATGAGCCGGTAGCGTAAAGGCATTTTGAATATCATTTAAAAATAATGTTTCAAAACCTGCTTTACGGGTTACGCCCTTAGCAACACCTAGCAACAACAGATGATTTAAACCTAGTTCTTGCAAAACATCTCGGGCCATTTGTAATTGTCCTTTGCCGCCATCTACTAGCAAAATATCAGGTAGCTTAGCGTCTGGATTATCTTGTGCTTTTTCTAGGCGGCGCATTAATGCTTGCTGCATGGCGGCATAGTCATCGCCAGGGGTAACGCCTTCAATATTGTAAAGGCGATAGTCTGCCTTAATAGGGCCTTCAGGGCCAAATACTACACAAGAAGCGACAGTGGCCTCACCGCTAGAGTGGCTAATGTCAAAGCATTCAAGACGTTGCGGTATTTCATCAAGGTTTAGCGCTTGGGCAAGTAGTTCAAAACGCTTGGCCAGCTGCATACGATTACTTAGGCGTGCTTGCAAGGCTTGTTCAGCATTGGTGACAGCCATTTGCTGCCAGCGAGCTCTAGTGCCCCGTACTCGTTGAATTATTTCGATTGGGCTTTGATAGGCTTGCTCTAATGCTTGGGCTAAAGCAGGAAAATCATCATGTTGATGATTAACGAGCAAAACTTTAGGCCTATTTTGTTGAGTGATTGCTAAATAATATTGCCCCATAAAGGCAAATAAAATATCTTCAGTGGTTTCTTCAATTGCTACTTGTGGAAAGTAGTTTTTACCGCCTAGTACGCGTCCGTCTCTTACTGTAATAACATGCACGCAGGCGCCACCTGGTAATGCAATAGCCGCAATAATATCAATATCACCGTGTCCACCTTCCATGCTCTGTTGGTCCTGGACGCGGCGCAGTAAGGCTATTTGATCGCGTAATTGTGCAGCTTTTTCAAAATCAAGTTGCTCTGAGGCACTAATCATAGAGTGTTTTAATTCATCTGTTAGTGCATCACTTTTGCCTTCAAGAAACATCACTGAAAGGCGCACATCTTCAGCATATTCTTGGTGGCTAACCAAACCAACACAAGGCGCTTTGCAACGCTTAATTTGATATTGCAAGCAAGGGCGGCTGCGGTTTTTAAAAAAACTGTCCTCGCACTGGCGCACTGCAAAGGCTTTTTGTAGGAGGTTTAATGATTCTCGGATAGCGCCGCTGCTAGGGTAGGGGCCAAAATAGCGCCCCTTGAATCGCTTGCTGCCACGATGAATAGTAAGACGTGGAAAATCACCATCAGATAACAAAACATAAGGATAAGATTTATCATCACGCAGTAAAATATTATAAGGCGGGCGATGCTGCTTGATGAGTGTTTGCTCCAGTAGCAAGGCTTCAGTTTCACTGGCAACTAAGGTCGTTTCTATGCGTGCAATTTTACTCACAAGTGCAGCGGTTTTTGGCGGCTGTTGAGTGTTTCTAAAATAACTTGAAAGACGGTTTTTAAGATTTTTCGCCTTACCAATGTAAAGTAGTGAGTTTTCGATGTCATACATGCAGTAAACGCCTGGACGTTGGCTGCATGTTGATAGAAATGCACTGGCGTTAAATGTTGGAATCATGAGCCCGTTGAATGATTTACTAGATGGTGACGGATAGCTAATAATGTCATTTCTACATCTGTTTTTACATTCAATTTTTCAAATGCTCGATAGCGATAGGTATTGATGGTTTTGGGTGAAAGACAAAGGACATCCGCAATATCATTGGCGGTATCACCATTGGCAATCATGATACAGATTTGCAGCTCACGTTGTGATAGTTCATCAAAAGGAGAGCCTTGCGCTGCTGGTTGAAAAGAGCGCATCGCCATTTGCTGTGCGATCTCAGCGCTTAAATAAGGTTTGCCTAAGTGCACTTGCTTAATAGCTTGTAACATTTCTGCAAAGCCTGTGCCTTTAGTAATGTAGCCAGTAGCGCCTGCCTCAATGAAGCGAGTAGGGTAAATATCATCATCACAAGCAGTCACAGCAATGACACGCGTATTTTCAAAACGCTTACGAATGCGCTGAGTGGCTTCTAAGCCCCCCATACCTGGCATGCGAATATCCATTAAAACTATGTCAGGGTTTAAGGCTTGAACTTGTTTTATGGCTTCTTCACCACTTTGTGCTTGGCCAACCACTTGAATATCTTGGTTGTCTTCAAGCATTCTAGTTATACCTGTACGGACTAAATCATGATCATCTACTACTAGTACCCGAATCATGGATCACCTCGCTTTACTTTAGTAGTAAGTGCATTTAATCCGTTAAAAAGCCACCACTGGTTTGTACTGTAACTGACCATTGTAGTTAAAAAATCTGTCATTAATATTGATGTATGTAGAATTTTCCGATCATTTTACACGGGTATTACTCAGGCGTTATATACTATGAGTAATTTTGTGGAGCATGTCGACTGTGAATATTCGTTGGATTACAACTGATGCAGCGCTAAGTAGCGCTTGCCAACTATGGCAAAAACAACCTGCACTTGCTTTAGACACTGAATTTATCCGTGTAGATACATTTTATCCAATTGCAGGATTGATCCAGGTGAGCGATGGGCAGTCATCTTACTTATTAGATCCATTAACCATTCAAGATTGGCGCTGCTTTGCGGCTGTTTTAGATAATCCTAATGTCGTTAAAATTCTACATGCGTGTTCTGAAGACTTAGAAGTCTTACATAGACTGGTAGGGACTTTACCAGCTCCTTTATTTGATACGCAAATTGCATGTAGCTATTTGAATATAGGTTTTTCTCTAGGCTACTCGCGTTTGGTTGAAAACCTATTAGGTGTGCACCTAGATAAAGACGAAACACGCTCAGATTGGTTGCAACGTCCACTAACTGCAACACAAGAGCTCTATGCCGCGCAAGATACTTTGTATTTAATAGAGATTTATCAGCGCTTACAAGCGCAGCTAAGCGCTGAAAAGTACCTGTGGGTGTTAGCAGATGGCGAGGATTTACTAGCACAGCACTATGTTCAAAGTCAGACTATTGCGGAGCGCTGGAAACACATTAAATTGGCTTGGAAATTAAATGCCCAGCAGTTAGCAGTATTACGCGCGATAAGCCAATGGCGCGAGGAGCTCGCACGACAGCGTGATGTGCCACGCAATAGAGTGTTGCGCGAGAACTCTTTATGGGAGTTAGCTGTTCAGCAGCCTAGTGATACGGGGCATTTATCACGGATACCAGAAGTTTCACCTAAGACAGTACGCATGGATGGTGATAAATTATTAAAAATTATTTCACAAGCGAAGGCTCTTCCTAAAAATCAATGGCCTGAGCTTTTGCCTGAACCGTTAAACGTTAAAGAAGCTAAGTTTTACAAAAAAATACGTAGTGCAGGTAATATTGTGGCTGAGCAACTAAATGTTGCTCCAGAAATTGTATTGCGCAAGAAGATTGCTGAAGAAATAGTACGTACTTGGCTAAAAACAGGTCAGATTACGTTACCAGATGATTTAACAGGCTGGCGTCGTGCTTATTTAGCCCCTGTATTAATTGAAAGCCTAAGAGATACGCAATGAAACAAATTTGCTCTATTTATGAAAGTAAGAAAAAGCTAGGAATGTATTTGTATGTACGCAAAGCGGATGCGTTAAATAAGGTGCCGGCTGCCTTATTAGAGTTATTTGGTACGCCTAAGCATTGTTTTGACTTTGTTTTAACACCAGAACGAAAATTAGCCAAAGAAGATATTGCGTTAGTACTAGAAAACCTTAATAAACAGGGTTTTCACTTACAGATGCCACCTCAAGAGGAAGATTACATCATGCATTTGCCTGATGAATTGCTCACACGCAATGATCCAGCCTAAAAGCGTCCTCATTACAGAATAAGCGTCTAAGTTTAGTTTAAAGTTAGACGCTCTTGATTTTGCTCCAATAGTTTTACACCAATACCAGGTACTTCAATGAGTTCATCAGCTGTTTTAAAAGGACCATTGGCGTCTCGAAAATCAACAATAGCTTGTGCTTTAGTGGGACCAATACCCTTTAAACTTTGTAATTCTTGTGCACTGGCTGTGTTAATATTAATGCTTTCGGTGTTATTGGCAAATACCATAAAAGGTAGATATAAAGCGAGACTGAGCGCAAGTAGTCGCTTTTTCATAAGCTGTACCTCTTAGAGTGAAAACATGTGCTAAGGGAAAAGTTGAACATAGTGGAAATAAAATGATAGTCAATTGCAGATGGGTGATTGATTAAAGGAACGAAAAGCCCCTTAATCCCAACAACAATAAGAGAGTTTTTATGCAGGCAGAATTTTGGCGTGAGCGCTGGGAGCGCAATGAAATAGGCTTCCATATCCATAAAACCAATCCTAATTTGCTTAAACATTGGCATCGTACACAGCTGCAGGCAGGTGATACTGTATTTGTCCCTTTATGTGGTAAGACATTAGATTTGCTGTGGTTTGTTGAGCAGGGCTTTAATGTGGTGGGTGTCGAGCTTGTGGAAAGCGCGGTACAAGCGTTCTTTGCAGAAAATAACTTGGCGTACCTTTGCCAAACTCAAGGCGCTTTTACAGTTTATATAAGTGATAATATTACTATTTACTGTGGTGATTTTTTTCAACTGAGCAAAGAGATGCTCACCCAGTGTTCAGGTTTCTATGATCGAGCAGCATTAGTTTCGTGGTCAGATGCGTTGCGTCAGCAATATGCACAACATCTGTGCTCAATCCTTCCTGCTCAATGCCAAGGTTTGCTGTTAGTTGTTGACTATCTACAAGAGCAGATGACAGGACCTCCTTTTGCAATTGACCAAACCATGATTGATGCGTTTTTTGCAGTACATTGTGATTACCGCTTATTAGATGTGCGCGATATTTTAAAATATGAAAAAAAATTTCAAGAGCGTGGTTTGCATCGCTTAGAGGAACATATTTACTGGTTAAAGAAGGTGCGTTAGTGCGACCTAAATCATTAAATTTAGAGAAAATTTTTCTGAAATGGTTGTAACTATTGGGGAACTCAGTACAATAGCGCCACCACTTCTAAAGTGGTTTGTTATGGAGGCTCTATCGGTCCCCTCGCAATGATTACTCATTAACCTGGTCAGGTCCGGAAGGAAGCAGCCATAGTGAGAATATCATGTGCCGAGGTGTGGCTGGTAGGGCCTCCTCCATTTATAGGCTGTAATTTTCCTCATTTTTTTGCACTTCTCCTTTTGCTTTAATGCAATTTTTTCTCCGCTCCGTTAGCATGGGCTTTATTCTTCTAACAGATTAATAGGTTGCAATGAGCTATCAGGTACTTGCTCGTAAATGGCGCCCGCGTTCATTTCGGGAAATGGTTGGACAAACGCATGTGCTTAAAGCCCTAATTAGTGCTTTAGATAATCAGCGTTTACATCATGCCTATTTGTTTACAGGTACGCGTGGTGTTGGAAAAACGACAATTGCGCGGATTATGGCAAAGTGTCTCAATTGTGAGCAGGGCATTAGCTCTACTCCCTGTGGGCAGTGCAGCATCTGTAAAGAGATCGATGAAGGTCGTTTTGTTGACCTTATAGAGGTCGATGCGGCAAGTAAAACCAAGGTTGAAGACACTCGTGAACTTTTAGATAACGTGCAGTACATGCCTAGTCGTGGACGCTATAAGGTTTATCTCATTGACGAAGTACATATGCTTTCTACAAGTTCATTTAATGCTTTACTAAAAACATTAGAAGAACCACCTCCTTATATTAAATTCTTGTTGGCGACAACAGATCCACAAAAACTACCTCCTACTGTATTGTCTCGGTGCTTGCAGTTCTCATTGAAAAATATGCAACCAGAAGCTGTAGTTGGACATCTTAACCATGTGTTGAGTGCAGAGCATATTCCATTTGAAGAAGATGCACTGTGGCTATTAGGTCGTGCTGCTGATGGTTCGATGCGTGATGCGATGAGCTTAACCGATCAAGCTGTTGCCTTTGGTGATGGCAAGGTGCTAGCTGAAGATGTGCGTGCCATGCTGGGAACCTTAGATCACGGACAGATATTTGGTGTATTAGACAGTTTAATTCAGGGTGATGGACGAGGTTTGTTGTCTGCTATTGCTCAGCTTGCAGAGCAAGGTCCCGATTGGATGGGAGTGCTAGCGGATGTGATCAACGTGCTACACCGTATTGCTATTGGGCAACTATTACCTGAGGCTGTTGATAACGGTGAAGGAGATCGTGAGCAGATTCTTGCTTTAGCGCAGCAAATGCCGGCTGAAGATGTACAATTTTACTACCAAATGGCATTGGTTGGGCGCCGTGATTTGCCATTAGCACCAGATGCTCGCAGTGGTTTTGAAATGGTGATGCTGAGGTTATTAGCTTTTCGCCCAGCAGGTTTGGCTGGAGGGCCTAGCACTCAATTGCAGACAGCTAAGGTTGATGCACCTAAAACATCATTAAGCGCCACTGCTTCTATTGAGTCGACCCTAGAGGTATTGCCTGAAAAAAAGCCTGAATCTGAAACACAAGACCTCCCTCCATGGGAGGAGCAAATAGATGCTGAATCAGTAGCTTCTAATGCAGTTTCAACGCACACTAAAGAGCCAGAGCCAGAGCCAGAGCCAGAGCCAGAGCCAGAGCCAGAGCCAGAGCCAGAGCCAGAGCCAGAGCCAGAGCCAGAGCCAGAAGCTAATGCAGTGCAACAGTCAGTATCTTTAGCATTAGAAGAGGCTGTAGACGATAACGCTGAAGATGAAGAGATTGACTTGTCAGCCTATAGCTATTTAGCAGATATGCAGGCAGATGAGTATTTTGAGTCAGAAACTAAAATTGATTCTCAAGATGTTGACTTGCAACCTGATATTCCTGTCGCAACAGGTTTAGCTTTACAATGGATTGAATTACAGCCTGCGCTAGGTCTAACAGGGCTAACAGCAAATATTGCAAATAACTGTACTTTAATGGAACAAAATGAAGCGCAATGGCTGCTGCATCTTGATCCTACACAAAGTGCATTATTTAATGAAACGCAGCGTAAGCGCTTAAATGAAGCTGTAAATAATCAGTTAAACCAAACAGTGGTGCTGCAGGTAGAAATTCAAACACCTGCCTATGAAACGCCTGCATTAGCCGCTAAGCGCTTTAAAGCACAACGCCAGCATGACGCTGAGCAAGAAATACAAAATGACCCCAATGTAAAACACATGATGAATGTTTTTGGCGCTACAATTATTGCCAATAGTATTCAACCTATAGATTCAGATCCTGCGTGAGGAATAGATTATGTTTAAAGGTGGTATGGCTGGACTTATGAAACAAGCTCAGCAAATGCAAGAAAAAATGCAAAAAGCGCAAGAAGAGTTAGCTAATGCAGAGGTTACTGGGCAGGCAGGCGGTGGCCTAGTGAGCGTGGTCATGACAGGACGCCATGATGTGCGTCGTGTGAGCATCGATGACAGCCTAATGAGTGAAGAAAAAGAAATTCTAGAGGACCTTATTGCAGCTGCCTTAAATGATGCTGTACGTAAAGTGGAAGAAAATACCAAAGAAGGCATGGCAGGGATTACAGATGGCATGCAACTGCCACCAGGTTTTAAAATGCCATTCTAATTTAGTAAAGCCAGCATAGTGCTGGCTTTTTCTTAGCTGAAATTGGATTGCTATGTCCTTTACTCCTTTAATTCGTCAACTAATTGACTCTTTTCGTATTTTGCCAGGTGTTGGGCAAAAAACAGCTCAGCGCATGGCGCTGCATTTATTAGAGCGTGATCGAAAAGGCGCTTTACGGCTGGCGCATGCGCTAGAGGTCGCTGTGAATGGCGTTGGCTATTGTGAAAAATGCCGTGCCTTAAGTGAGTCTCCGTTATGTTCAATTTGTTCTGATCAGCGCCGTGACCCAAGTCTGCTCTGCATTGTTCAAGGACCAATGGATGTTTTTGCTGTTGAACAAACAGGGTATCGTGGCCGTTATTTTGTACTAAAAGGGCATTTGTCACCGTTAGATGGTCTAGGGCCTGAGGCAATAGGTATTCCTGAACTAATGGATGCGATTACAGAAGTAATGCCACAAGAAGTTATTTTGGCGACCAACCCAACAGTAGAAGGTGAGGCAACAGCACACTATATAGCTCAGCTTTTACATGATAAAAGCATTTTAGTTTCACGACTGGCTCATGGTATGCCACTAGGTGGCGAGCTTGAGTTAGTTGATGGTGGTACGCTTACTCATGCTTTTGCTGGGCGTCGGCCTATTAGCCAATAAGGATTTATTATGTTTAAGCGCTTAATTTTAATTGTTGTAGCTGTATTTCTAACTGCGTGTAACCCAGAGCCTTTAACTTTTGGTAAAAACCAGCTAGGGCAGGATGTTTCAGTTGATGAGTTTGTAAAACGATGGATTGTGGTTAACTACTGGGCAACTTGGTGCGCTCCTTGCCGTAAAGAAATACCAGAACTCAATAAACTGCAAACCGATAATATTGATAAGGCTGTCTTAGTAGTCGGTGTTAATTTTGATAAGTTACAGGGCACTGAGTTAGAGAAAAGCAGTGAGGAAATGGGAATTAAGTTTTTAGTATTAGCAGATGATCCCGCTGATCGTTTACGCTTACCAAAAGCTGAACGTTTACCTGTGACTTATATTTTAAATAACAAAGGAATGCTAGTGGCTACATTAGAAGGTGAGCAAACTCAAGCAAGTATTGAGAATAAAATGAAAGAACTAGGTTGGAAGGGCGCTACAGAAGTTGCACCTTAATGTGTTGTTAAATACACAAAGGCAGCCTAACGAAGCTGCCTTTTTTATCCTTGAAAAGAGTGTTGTAGGTAATTAATTGCTAGCTTGTGGGGAGTAGCAGTAACCTATCTTTATGGGTGTTTTAGAGAAGGGAGCTAAAGCGTGGCAAAGATTCATGTTGGTATTGTGTTTGGTGGAAAATCGACAGAGCATGAAGTCTCTTTACAATCAGCAAAAAATATCATTCAGGCTATTGATAAAAAACGGTTTGAAATTAGCTTATTTGGCGTTGATAAAACAGGCCAATGGCAGTTAATGGATGCTGCAAACTTTTTACTTAATGAAAATGATCCCAGCTTAATTGCATTAAATCATTCTCACCAAACACTCTCTTTGCCGTTGTCTCAAGCTCAGCAAATTAGCGTGGAAACCGCTGGTCAGTCACAACTTAAAAATGTGGATGTTATTTTTCCTATTGTGCATGGTCATCTTGGCGAAGATGGTGCTCTACAAGGCTTATTACGCTCAGTAAATATTCCATTTGTAGGAACTCATATTCTAGGTTCTGCTATTTGCATGGATAAAGACATTACTAAGCGCTTATTGCGTGATGCTGGCCTAAACATCGCGCCTTTTATTACACTAAAGCGTTCAGATTATGCCCATTGTTCATTTGAAAAAATTAAGACAGAGCTGGGATTGCCATTCTTTATTAAACCAGCAAACTTAGGTTCCTCAGTGGGGGTTAGTAAAGTTGATAATCAACAAGAATTCGCCAAAGCAATGAAGCTAGCATTTGAGTTTGATCATAAAGTGCTAGTAGAAACAACTATTGTCGGGCGAGAGATTGAGTGTGCAGTTTTAGGTAACGACTATCCGCAAGCTAGTATATGTGGTGAAATTATAGTAGCAGACCAGTTTTATGCGTATGAAACTAAGTATATTAGTTCAGGTGCTGCAAAAATAGTTATTCCAGCAGCGATTAGCTCAAGAGTTCAAGAAAAAATTCAGCACATTGCCATTAAAGCTTATAAGGTTCTAGAGTGTTTGGGCATGGCACGTGTAGATATTTTCTTAACGCAAAATGAACAAGTCATCATTAATGAAGTAAACACCTTGCCCGGCTTTACCAATATCAGCATGTACCCAAAATTATGGGAAGCTAGTGGTTTGTCTTATAGTGATTTAATTACTAAACTAATTGAATTAGCATTACAACGTCATAGACAAGATAGTGCACTGTTAAACACAGTGGTTGCTTAATAAAGTGGTCAATATTATTTGAGTTCAGGCATATTTATGTATATCTGAAAAAGCCTTAGGCGCCTATTTATGATAATTTAGAGGCAGATTAATAATCAGGGATGACCCATGTCAGAATCAAAAATTACAGAGAAAAAAAACTTCCTAGCCAGTTTTTTAGATGCTATAGAGCGTGTGGGAAATAAACTCCCAGCACCAGCAATGTTATTTTTTTATGGAATGATACTAGTCTGGATCAGCTCGTTTTTATTGTCACGCTTTCAATTTAGTTATCTCGTACCTAAAACAGGCCAGCCTGTTGTTGTCCAGAACCTACTAACAGGTGACTCGCTGGCTAACTTTTTTGCTACTCTGGTACCAAGCTTTATGAGCTTTGGACCTTTAGGCATCGTTATTGTTGCAATGCTCGGTATTGGTGTTGCAGAGCGGTCAGGTTTTTTAAATACAGCCATTAAAAAACTGCTAAATATGACGCCTAGCAAGCTATTAACACCCATTGTTATTTTTGTTGGTATGTTAAGTCATGTAGCCAGTGATGCCGGTTATGTTTTAGTTATTCCTATTGGCGCAATGATGTTTTACTCTGTTGGACGCCATCCAGTAGTAGGTTTGGCAGCAGCATTTGCTGGTGTTTCAGGCGGTTTTGCCGCCAGTATAGTACCTAATGGTAATGATGCTTTATTACAAAGCTTCACACAGCAAGCAGCTCAGTTATATGATCCTAGTTATGAAGTTAATGTGTTAGCCAATTGGTTTTTTGGTATAGGCTCGACCTTTTTTCTAGTACTTGTAGGTTGGTGGGTTACAGAAAAAGTTGTAGAACCGCGTTTTAAGAATGTATCCATAAATAGTGACGTTCAGCCTCCTACAGACCTTAGTCAATATTCAGCAAAAGAACGCAAAGCTTTTATAGCAGCAAGCTGGGTTATGTTACTTGGCATTGTGTTGTTATTTGCAGTGTTATTGCCAGAGGCTTCACCTTTTCGAGATGCAGAAACAGGTCTCTTAACAAGTTATAAAGCAGCGGCAATGCAATCTATTGTTGCCTTTATTTTTGTGCTGTTTATTATTCCTGGTATTGTTTATGGGTATATCGCAGGCACTTTTAGCTCTAGCAATGATGTTATGCAAGCCATGAGTGAAAGCATGTCAGCCTTAAGTAGCTATATTATTATGGTGTTTTTCTGCGCCATGTTTGTAAAAGCTTTTAATGATTCTAATATAGGTACGCTCGTAGCTTTATCGGGTGCAGACTTGCTAAAAAGTATGAATTTACCTGCACAGATTACCATTATCGGTATGATAGTTTTAACTGCTGTAGTAAATTTAATGATAGGCTCAGCTTCAGCTAAATGGGCATTATTATCACCTATCATGGTACCAGTGTTAATGGGCGTCGGTATTTCTCCTGAGTTGACGCAGGCAGCCTATCGCGTAGGTGATTCAACCACCAATATTATTAGTCCGTTAATGCTGTATTTCCCTCTCGTAATGATGTACATGCAGCAATATATACGTAATGCTAGCGTAGGCTCCTTGGTTTCGCTAATGCTGCCATATTCTGTAGTTTTTCTTATTTCATGGATTGGTTTTTTATTACTTTGGTGGGGGCTTGATCTACCATTAGGCATTAATGCACCTTATACTTACCCAAATTAAATTTTAATGAGAGATAAAGGTTTTCTTGTGCAAGCAATAAAGATAGTGCTAGGAAGTGCTGTAATAGCATTTCTTTTGAATTTAGGATTGAGTGGAGAGTTTTTTAGTATTTTTTTATCGGGAATCTCATAGTAACTATGGGGTTTGTTATAGCTTTATTTTGCTTTAGGTTTACGCGTTGGTTATTGATTTTTGTTATCTGTGGAAGTGCATTATATTTTCCAGTGGCGTTAATCTCAGGGGTTATATCTAGAGGAATTTTATTAGCTGTATTGGAAACTGATACGCGTGAAGCAGTTTCATTTATTACAAGCTTACCTATAGAAAGTATATTTTATGTGCTAGCTATTTTAGTAAGCCTGATCTTTGTTTTTTGCATGATAGCGCCTTTATTTAAAGAAGTTAGATTAAAGGGGAGAATATTTATATTTTTTATACCTCTAGCAATTAGTTCTTTAGTTACAGTTTACCTAGATAAAAAATATGGATATGATCCAGTTATTGTATCTACAGCTGTTGGAATAAAAAAACTCTATAGAGAATATAAGATTTTAGACATTAGCAGTTTAAAAGAATCAAGCTGGGTTATTGGTGGGAAAAATGCTACAGAATATGAAAACTATATTGTTATTATCGGCGAGTCAGTAAGGGCTGACGCATTGTCTTTATATGGATCTCCTTTTAAAACAACCCCTTTTCTTGATAAAGTACCTAAACGCTATATTAAAAACTACTTTTCACCAGCCGTAAATACAAGCTTGTCTGTTCCACGGATATTAGCTTTAACAGATGAGAAAGGAAGGGTAATAGAAGAAAATAATGCGATCAGTTTAGCACGGCAGGCAGGATACAAAACGTTTTGGATATCTAGCCAAGGTTTTACAGGTGCTAACAATAGAACAGCAGCAAGAATAGCTAAGTTTTCTGAAAATATATATTTTACAAAGACATTTGAAAGTGACTTTGCTTTATATAGTGAGATAGATAAAGCTTTATCCGCCACAGGGCCTAAAGTTATATTTATTCATATGACAGGCTCACATGAAGATCCCTGTGAACGACTGAGTGACTATTCAGGGCCAAAACATAATATTCCTAAGCAAAAAATGCTGAGCTGTTATCTTACTTCAGTATCAAAAATGGATCAGTTTGTAGAACAAGTCTATAAAAAGGCAGAAACTAAAGGGGAAGCATTTTCTCTGATTTATACATCAGATCATGGACTGAGCATGAAAGAAGATTTAACAGGCTCCTTAGTGATATATCGAGATGAACAGTTCAGAGAGAGTTATATTGTTCCCTTTATTCTTATATCAAGCACAGACCAAGAAACTAAAGAGTATAATATAGTTAGAGATGGCTGGCATTTTATAGATTTTTTTGCTTTTTGGATTGGCGTTACTACAAACTATACAATAGATAACTATAATATTTTTGAAGCAGAATCAACATTAGACCCTCAAGTTATTGGGTATCATGAAAAGAAACACTCTGTTTTAGAAAAGAAAATAGACCTTGATTTAAAAGAATATCTATTGAGATTTCAGTAAAGCTAAGCTAAATCTATAAGGCATGTTTGTTATGTTTAAATATAGTTTTTATTTTTTAAGTTTAATTTGTGTTTTACCGTCATTTAGTTATGCTGATGAAGTAATATGCGAACAAAAGATAAAAAGAATTGAACAGCAGATTGAAATGGCTAAAGCTAAAGGTAATGCATTTAAAGAGCAGGGTTTATTAAAAGCATTAGAGAATGTAAAAAAATATTGTACAGATCATCAGCTAATAAAAGAGCAGCAGGAAAAAGTAAATCAACAACAAGAAAAAGTAAAGCAGCGTAAGGCTGAACTAATTGACGCTGAAGCCAACGGGAAAAGGGATAAAATAGCTAAGCGTGAGAGAAAATTAAAAGAAGCTCAGGCTGAGCTGGAAAAAGAATTGAAACTTTTGAAAGACTTTGAGTCACTTAAAGACTAAATACGATAAAGGTTCTGCTGGTTTTGTAATCCCCCCTCAAAACCACAGAGGCTATTTGTAGAAAATTCCATTAATATAAACTCAAGGAGTTTTCTATGCGTAAATCAAAATTCACTGAGAGCCAAATTATGGCAATTCTCAAACAAAATGAGGCTGGAGTTCCAGTCCCTGAGCTATGCCGTGAGCATGGTATTAGCTCAGCTTCGTTCTACAAGTGGCGCTCAAAATACGGCGGCATGGACACTTCGCTCATGAAGCGCATGAAAGGGCTTGAAGAAGAGAACCGTCGGCTCAAAAAAATGTATGCCGAAGAGCGTCTTAAAGCTGAGATTCGATTGGAAGCTCTTGAGGGAAAGCTCTAAAGCCATCCCTGCGCAAGGAGATGGCGCAAGAGGCGATAATCAAACATGCCATCAGCATTCGCCTTGCTTGCCTCTGTCTAGGTATTAGCGAGAGCTGTTTTTACTATCAAAGCAAGCTCAATGCTGAGAACGAGCAGATTGCCGACTGGCTAGTGCGTTTAACAGAAAACAAAAAACGTTGGGGCTTTGGCCTTTGCTTTTTGTACTTGCGTAATGTCAAAGGTTTTAAATGGAACCATAAGCGCGTTTACCGCATTTACTGTGAGCTGGAGCTGAACTTGCGTATCAAACCCAGAAAACGCATCAAGCGAGATAAGCCTGACGCGCTGAGGGTTCCAACGACTA